>JAOAFI010000057.1 GCA_026416375.1 Patescibacteria group bacterium
TCTTTAATTCCTGAAAAGTAGAAAAAACCTACAAGAAATTTTAATTCTTCACTTTTTTTAATTAATTCAATTAATCTTTTTTGAAAGTTAGAAGATCCAACATTTGTTATAAACGTTGACATATCCTCTATTTTACCAAAATCAACAAAATAAAAGAATAAATTAGTTTAGTTTTAAAGAATAAAGCAGTCTTTCTTTATCAAAAACAAAACAATCTATATTTTATTTTAAAATTAATTTTTAATTTGCTATTGACATATCTAAAAAAAATTGTTATCTTTAATTTAAAATTAAAAGTTTTTAAATATTAATATGACAAGTTTAAGAGAGATATTAGAAAAAATGGGAGTTCTAGACCTATCAAAAGCTACAAATAAACAATTAAAAGAAGCTGCTAAAATTTTAAGAGAACAACAAGAGGGAAGATGGAACGATGCTGAATCTTGGGGTTTAAAAGGAAAAACTCCAAGAGAACAAGCAATAATAGATGAAGAAACACATCCATCATCTGGAGAAGCTAAATCATAAAGAAAAAGATTGACAATTGACGCCTCGACAATTGACACCCAATTGACACCTCGGAGGTAGAATATATGACACCCAATTGACACCTCGGAGGTGGAATATATTTGACACCTTGGGATAAAGTATTAACAACAAGATTCCCGCATTCGCGGGAATGACAAAAAAAGTTAAAAGCTAGTTGTTAGTTGTTATGTGTTAGATGTTAGAAATTAGATGTTGGATATATTTTCTCCAATTAAACTCTTTTTTTATTTTTTCAATCATTTTTTTATCTGGCTTGATTTTTGGAGATTTTAAATAAGCGATAAATTCTTTTTCATCTTTGGCAGTATTAACATAAGGATAAACTTCCGGAATCACTGCTGATTCTAAAGCGATTACAGGATTGCCAAAAACCAAGGTCTCAATAACTGGAAAATTAAAACTTTCATAAAAAGAAGCAGTCAAAAGAGCCTGAGTTTGAGAATAAAAATTTATTAATTTTTCTCTTGGATTATTAACAAAAAATCTGATATTATCCCCTTTTATTAATCCGTAAACACTATTGGTTATTACATATAAAAAATAATTCTTAAACTTTTCGATTTTATTTAATTTTAAAAATGCTTTTATTGAAAAATTAATGTTTTTAATCGGCTGATTATTGGCAACAACTAAAAAAAATTTTTCCTTTATCTTTTTTTTATTTTTAAACTCCAAAACATCAAAAGGAATTCCAAATGAAATAACTAAAATTTTTAGATTTTTTTTATAAACTGATTTATTAATCTCTTCAAGCTCATTTTTAACTTTTACTGATGAAACAACAATAATATCTGATCTTTTTATCATTTGGTCCAACTGATGATTTAATCTTCTTTTGTCTTTCTTGGAATAATATCTTGGAAAAAAATAATAAGAAAGCCCATGACAAAAAGAGATAATTTTAGCGTGAGTATAAAAAGGAATAGATTGATTTAAAGCTAAAAAAACATCCGGCTTATTTTTCCACTCAGCTAAACTTAGGCCAAATTGACCCCAAAAAATTCTTGGTTTAACAGTTTTAAAATCATAAAACAAATACTTATTTTTCTTATCATATCTCTCAGCTGCTTTTTTAAAATTAACAGCAAAAATCTTTGTCCCAAAATATCCTTTTCCCTCAACTGCTCCAAAATCAACAGAAATTTTCATATTATTTTAAATCTTTTATAAAAATAAACACAAACAATCAAATTTATTATCTCAGCCAAAACTGAGACATAAGCACTGGCAAAATAGCTGTATTTTGGAATCAAAAACCAATTAAAAACAAAATTAAA
>JAOAFI010000039.1 GCA_026416375.1 Patescibacteria group bacterium
TAAAGAAAAATTTTTAGAAAAAATCTTAAAAAATCACCAAGGAAAAAATTTAGCCATTTGGGGATTGGCATTTAAACCAAATACTGACGATATTCGCTTTGCTCCATCAATTTTTATTATTAATAAACTATTAGAAAATAAGTTTCAATTAACAGTTTATGATCAAGAAGCAATTAAACATATTAAAAATATTTTTAAAGAAAAAATAAACTATGTTCAAAATCCTTATGAAGCAATTAAAAATAAAGATGGCTTAATTATTTTGACAGAATGGAATGAATTTAAACAGATTAATTTAGAAAAAGTAAAAAAACTTCTTAAAAAACCGATTATTTTTGATGGAAGAAATATTTACCAACCAAATATAATGAAAAAATTTGAATTTAAATATTATTCTGTTGGAAGAAAATAAATTAAAAAAAATATGAAAATCTTAATCGCTGGAGGTGCTGGATTTATTGGCTCTCATCTTTGTGAAAAATTAATTAAAAAAAATCATCAAATAATTTGTATTGATAATCTAATAACAGGAAATGAAAAAAATATTTTCCATCTTAAAAAAAACAAGAATTTTAAGTTTATTAATCAAGATATAACTAAAAAATTTAATTTAAAAGAAAAAATCGATATTATTTTTCATTTAGCTTCACCCGCTTCTCCAAATCCAGAAAGTTTAATAAGTTATTTTTCTTTGTGGAAAGAAACTTATTTTGCTAATATTTTTGGAACTATTAACCTTTTAGATCTTGCTTTAAAAAATAATTCTATTTTTATTTTTGCCTCAACATCAGAAGTATATGGAAATCCTTTAATTCATCCTCAAGATGAAAATTATTGGGGAAATGTCAATCCTGTTGGTCCAAGAGCAATATATGATGAATCAAAAAGAGCTGGAGAAACAATTAGTTATTATTATTTAATAAAAAAAAATTTAGATGTTAGAATTGCTAGAATTTTCAATACTTATGGACCAAAAATGAGAATTGATGATAAACGAATGATTGTTAATTTTATTGTTCAAGCTTTAAAAAATAAACCAATTACTATTTATGGAAATGGTAAACAAACAAGATCAGTTTGTTATATAGATGACTTAATAGAAGGTTTAATTAAAATTGCTTTTGAAAAAAAAACTAAAGGAGAAATAATAAATCTTGGAAATCCCAAAGAACATAAAGTTTTAGAATATGCTAAAATAATTAAAAAAATCACTAACTCAAAAAGCAATATAATTTTTTTAAAAAAACAAATTGATGATCCAGAAAAAAGAAAACCAGATATCACAAAAGCTAAAAAAATATTAAACTGGAATCCAAAAATTAATCTTGAAGAAGGCCTAAAATTAACAATTGACTATTATAAAAATTTAATTTAAAAAAATGAAAAAGATAGCTTTAATAATTTTGCCAACTTATAACGAAGCTGAAAATATTCAAAAATTAATTGAAGAAATATTAGATGAACAAGAAAAAATAGAAAAATTTTCTCTTAAAATATTAGTCAATGATAGTTCATCAATTGATAAAACTGCAGAAATAGTTAAAAGATTAATAAAAAAATATCCAGAAAAGCTTTATCTTATAGAAACAAAAAAAGAAGGACTTGGTAAAGCATATTATAAAGCTTTTTTATATGCAAAAGAAAAAATAAAACCTTATGTTATTTTTGAAATGGACGCTGATTTCTCTCATTCTCCTAAAAAAATTAACGAAATGCTTACTGAAATTGAAAAAGGAGCTGATATGGTTATTGGAGCTAGATATATAAAAGGCGGATCAATACCAAAAGATTGGGGGCTTCATCGAAAAGTATTCTCTTTTTTTGGCAACTTAATTATTCGATTGGGTTTTATGAATTTAAAAATTCATGATTGGACTTCTGGATTTAGAGCTATAAAATTTTGGATATTAAATAATTCTCTTAATCATATAAAAAATTATTCAGGTTATGTTTTTCAAATAGCTCTTCTTGATTTTGCTATAAAGAAAAATGCAAATATTAAAGAAGTTCCAATTAATTTTATTGACAGAAAATACGGAAAATCAAAAATATTCTTTACTCAATATATTTTTAATATCTTTTTTTATATATTAAAATTTTCTTCTTTTGCTAAATTTTTTCTTGTTGGAGTTATTGGATTTATTGTTGATTTTTGTATTATTTACTTTTTTGTTCATTTTTTAAAAATTCCTTCATCAAAATTTTGGTTGGCTCAAGCAATTGCTGCTGAAACCGCAATTATTAACAACTTCTTTCTTAATAATTTTTGGAGTTTTAATCATAAAAAATTAGAAAATAATCTTTTTTCAGGACTTTTAAAATTTAATTTGATTTCTTTTGGTTCAATTTTAATTCAAACAATAAGTCTTCAATTAGCGGTTAATATTTTTGGAAGAGAATATTGGGTAATATCAAAAATAATTATAATTCTTTTTATTATTATTCCTTACTCTTATATTCTTTATAATAAGCTTATTTGGAAAAAATAAATAATTGCTTATTATTATTCTTCTTTAGAAGAATATTCTTTTGAAACCCATCCTTCAATAAATTCGCCAGAAATTAAAGATTCAGAATTTCCGTTAAATCTAATCTTATACCAACCATTTTTTTCTTCTAAAAACTCAAATTTTTCTCCAATTTTTACTTTTGCTTCTTCAGTAGCATTAATTGAAGGGTCTGATCTAACTCTTAACCATCCTTGAGGATTATTGTTTATTATTACAAAAATATCTTTTTTAGATTCTTTTGAGGCACTTGAAGTTGATATTTTTTCTATTTCATCAAGTTTTTTTTGATTAGAATCTAAAGCTAATTTAAAAAAAGCATTAATTCTATAACCAGAAGTAATATTTATTCTTTGAGTTCTTCTAAAAAAACCTGGCATAAAGACAGACAATTCATGATCTCCTGGCAAAATATTTTGCAAAATAAGAGGAGCTGTTCCTTTTTCATCATTATCTAATGTGACAATAGCTCCTTGAGGTTCTGTTTCAACATAAATTTCACCATATTGATTATTTTTTGAAGAAGAAGATTTTTGAACAGTAAATATTTCACCTGATGATAATATATCAGAACTGCCAAGATTAAAATTAATAAAAGTTTTAGAATTTTTAAAAATATTTATTTTACCATTCCATGAAGCTGTTTCTGTTGCTGTTCCTTCAGGAATAAGTTTTAATAAATACTCTCCTGTTTTATATTTTTCTTCAAAAGGAGTTTTACCAATAGCGATATTATCAATAAAAATACTTGTTGTTGGAGAAGAATTAATTTTTAAAATACCAAATTCATTATTTTTATCAAAAATTATAAATTTTATAATAACAAAAATAATAAAACCTAAAAATAAAAATAATAAAATTAAAAGTTTTTTTTTCATATATTTTTAAAATATGATTTTATTTTATTCTTTTATAAAAAATATTTCAATATTTTAAATTATTTTTGATATGATATAGATATATTATGATAAAAGAAAAAATAAGAAAAAAAATTGAATTAATTATAAAAAAATTAATTAATAAAAAAATTGACTTAGATATTCAATTTCCAAATAATTCTAATTTTGGAGATTATTCAACTGCTATTGCCCTAAAATTAACAAAAATTATTAAAAAAAATCCTCTTGAAATTGCTCAAGAAATTGTAAAAAATTTTGATAAAGAAAATGATGTTTTTGAAAAAATAGAAATTATTAAACCTGGATTTATAAATTTTTGGCTTTCAAAATCTTATTTAGCTAACCAAATAATTTTTTTCGCTGAAAATAATTTTAATTTTCCAAAATATTATTTAGGAAAAAATAAAAAAATAATGATTGAATTTGCTCATCCAAATACTCATAAACTTTTTCATATTGGACATTTAAGAAATATATCAATTGGAGAATCCTTAGTTAGAATTTTTGAATCATTAGATAATAAAGTAATAAGAGCTAATTATCAAGGAGATGTTGGTTTGCATATTGCTAAATGTTTATATTCTGTCAAAAATTCAATTAATCAAATTAAAAATCTAAAAACCTTGCAAGAAAAAATTGAATTTATTGGAAAAATGTATAGTGAAGGAACAAAAGCTTACGAAGAGAATGAAAAATCAAAACAAGAAATAATTGAAATTAATAAACAAATATATAATCAAGATAAAAAAATTATTAATTTGTGGAAAAAAACAAGAAAATGGAGTCTTGATTATTTTAATAAAATTTATAAAAGAGTTTATAGCTATTTCAATAGATTTTATTTTGAAAGTGAAATGGCTAAAAGAGCAATCGAAATATCAAATCAAGCTTTAAAAAAAAATATTTTAGAAAAAAGCGAAAAAGCGATAATTTTTAATGGAAAAAAATACAATCTTGATACAAGAGTTTTTATTAATTCTCTTGGTTATCCTACTTATGAAGGTAAAGAACTCGCTTTAGCTGAAAAAGAATTTTCTGAATTTGGAAATCTTGATAAAAATATTCATATTGTTACTCCTGAACAAACTAGTTTTTTTAAAGTTACCTTTAAAGTAGAAGAATTAATTAATGCAAAAATAAAAGGAAAACAATATCATTTAGCTTATGAATGGGTTAATTTAAAAACTGGAAAAATGTCATCTCGTCAAGGAAATATTATTGAGGCAAATTGGCTTATTGACAAAATAAAAGAAAAAATAATAAAAAATTTTAATTGCGATGAAAAAACAGCAGAAATTTTAGCTGTTGCTTCGGCAAAATATTCATTTTTAAAAAATAGTCCGCAAACAATTATTAATTTTGATATTGATGAGTCAATTGGAATAAATGGCAATTCTGCTCCTTATCTTATATACACCTATGTCAGATGTCAAAGTGTTTTAAAAAAATCAAATATAAAATTTACAAATAAAATTTTAGATATTAACAACCTTGAAAATTTTGAATTAAATCTTTTGCGAAAAATTTATCAATTTTCTGAAATAGTTTTAAAATCAGCTGAAAATTATTCTCCTAATTTTATTGCTAATTACCTTTATGAATTAGCATCTGATTATAATCTTTTTTATCAAAAATATCCAATCATCAAAACTGAAGAAAAAACAAAAAAAAGAAGAATTTTAATCACTTTAGCTGTTGCTAATATTATAAAAAAAGGCTTAGAATTATTAGGAATAAAAACAGTTGAAAAAATGTAATAAATTTATAAAATTTAATAAAAAAATGTCTTTTTTTATTTGTCAAAATTGTGGATTTGGATCAGCTTCCTGGTATGGAAAATGTCCTGAATGCGGATCTTGGAATAGTTTTACTGAAAAAAATGACTTTTCAGAATCTAAAAAAAATACTAAAGAACCAACAAAAAAAATTTCAATTACTTCTTTAAAATCAATAAAAACTAGCGAAAAAAAAAGATTAAAAACTAATCTTTTTGAACTTGATAGAGTACTAGGCGGAGGAATAATTGAAGGAGAAGTTATTTTATTAACAGGCGAACCAGGAATTGGAAAGTCAACTCTTATTCTTCAAGCTTTAAAAAATATAAAAACTCTCTATATTTCAGGTGAAGAATCATCAGAACAAGTTAAAGATCGAGCAGACAGATTAAATATTAATTTAGATAATTTTTTATTTTCAAATGATCTTCAAATTGAAGGAATAATTGAAGGAATTGAAAGCATAAAAAATGAAGTAAAAATATTAGTTATTGACTCAATCCAAACTTTATATTCAAAAAATATACAATCTCCATCAGCAAATATCAGTCAAATAAAAGAAACAACAAAAATTTTAGTTAATTTTGCTAAAAAAAATAATATTGCTGTTATTATTATTGGACATGTTAATAAAGAGGGAGAAATTGCTGGTCCTAAATCGCTTGAACATTTTGTTGATGCAGTTTTAAATTTTGAAGGAGAAAAAATTTCAAATTATCGACTTATAAGAGCTAATAAAAATAGATTTGGACCTACTGATGAAATAGGAATTTTTGAAATGACTCAAAATGGACTTAAAGAAATAGACAATCCATTAATTTTTCTTGAATCTGAAAAAAATTCTCAACCAGGAAAAGCAATTGTTGGAACTGTTGAGGGTAAAAGATCTCTTTTTTTTGAAATTCAAACTTTAGTTGTTCCTTCAATTCTTCCTGTTCCAAGAAGAGTAATTAAAGGACTTGATTATAATAAAGTTCTTCTTCTTTTAGCGGTTATAAGAAAAAATCTTAATTATTCTTTAGATAATTATGATGTTTATGTTAATGTTATTGGAGGTGTTTCAATAAAAAATACAAGCGCTGATTTAGGATTTATTGCTAGCGTTATTTCATCTTTTAAAAACAAACCTTTAATACCTTTATCTCTTTTTATAGGTGAAGTTGGACTTTTAGGAGAAGTAAGAAAAGTTTATATGGAAGAAAAAATTATTCAAGAAGGAAAAAGATTAGGTTTTAAAAAAATATTTTCAAATAAAAATTTGAAAAATATAAAAGATTTAATCTATTTTATTTAGGTGATTTTTTTATAAAAATTTTTTCTATTTTAGATTTTCTTCCATTAGCTCCAATAAGATTAATAATTAATTTATTTTCACCTTCTTTTAATGGAAAATCATATTCGAAAATTCCTTCTTTATTAGGATAAATTTTTTGATCAAAAATAAAAATAGATGTTTCAATGTTTATTTTTCCTATTATTTTAATTTTATCTTCTCTTTTAAAAATATTTTCTTTTGGAGAAATAATTACTAATTTCGGAGGAGAAAAATATAAATAAAGTTGATATAAAAAATAAAAAGAAAAAAAGAAAATAATAACAATACTAATAATTTTAAATAAATTTTTTGTTTCTGAATTTAAATATTTTGAAGATATTTTTTTTTTAAATTTTATGTCTTCTTTTTTTTCATAATCTCGTCTAAAAAAAGCTAATATTTTTTTTTCATCAAGATCTAAAATTCTAGAATAATTTCTTAAAAGACCAATAATATAAATTTTTGAAGAGAAAAAATCCCATTGATTTTTTTCTAAAGCTTCAATATATTTTTTTCTTATTTTTGTTTTTTTTTCAATATCTTCAAGAGTTAAACCTTTTTTCAATCTTTGATTTTTAAGAATATCAGCTACAGTAAGCATTTAAATATATAGAAATAAATATTATTTATACTCTACCAGTATATTCAGCAGTCTCTGGATTAATACTAATTAAATCGCCAATTTTAACAAACAAAGGAACCATAACAATTGCTCCTGTTTCAACTTTAGCTGGTTTTTTAGCGCCAGTTACTGTATCTCCTTTAACTGCATCTTCTGTTTCGATTACTTTTAATTTAACACTTAATGGCGGCCTTACTGTTAAAGGCTTATCGTTATAAATATAAACATACATTTTTTCTCCTTCTTTAAAAAAATTTGAAATATCACCTACTATATTTATTGGAAGAGAATATTGTTCATAATTTCTTTCATTCATAAAATATAAATTTTCATTATCTTTATAAAGATATTGCATTTCAATTGATTGAACGTCTAAAACTTCAACTTGCTCTGCTGATTTATAAACATATTCAATATTTTTTCCTGAAATGACATTTTTAATTCTTGTTTTCATCAATGCTGATCCTTTTCCAGGTGAATAAAAATCTGCTTTTTGTACTTGCCAAATATCTCCCTGATAAAAAACAAAATCGCCTTTTTTTAAATTGCCTGCATTAATCTTCATAGTTAATATCTATTAATTTTAACTTATTAATTGATGAAACTCCAGCAAAAATCATTACTAATCTTTCAAAACCAATGGCAATTCCACTGCATGGTTTAAGTCCATATTTTAACGCTTCAATAAATCCTTTGTCAACGGGATGATTTATTTTCTTAAAAATTTTTCTTTTTTTATTTTCAATAATAAATCTTTCTTCTTGTTCTCTCCAATCTATAAGCTCAGTATAACAATCCCCAATCTCAATACCATTAATATAAAATTCAAATCTTTGAGCTGTTTTTGCATCTGAATTAAGTTTTGCTAATGATGCAAATTCTTTTGGATAATCATAAATTAAAGTTGGATAACCATTTTTTCCTAAATTTGGTTCAATCTCTTGAGTATAAATTTGTGACCAAATATCTTCATATGAAAAATTATCAACTCGATATCCTTTTTTTTTAGCTTTTTTTAAAAATAATTTATAATCAAAAAGTTCTTTTTCAGAAATCTGAGCAAATTTTTCAAAAGCCTGAGCAACGCTTATTTTCTCCCACCTATTAAAGTTAATTTTTAATTTTTTATTTCCATTTTGAATTTTGAATTTTGAATTTTGAATTTTATTGTTAATGTATCTAAGCATTTGTAAAACATCATCAGATAACTGGATATAATCAACATTCATCTTATAAATTTCAAGCATTGTAAATTCAAAAGAATGAAGACTTGATGGTAAATCACTATTCCTAAAAGATTTTCCTAAATAATAACAATTGCCTATTCCATAAGCTAATAACCTTTTTAAAAATAATTCTGGCGACGGAGTCAGATATAGTTTTTTAGATCTATCAAAATATTTAAATTCAGTTTCAAAAACTTCTAAATAAGACTCAGGAATAAGAGTTGGAGATAAAACCGGTAAATCAATTTTTAAATATCCTTTTTTCTCTAAAAATTCTTCAACTAATTTTTGAATTTGAAGAAAAATTTTATAATTTTTTAAATTTTCTATTTTTGTCTTAATTTTCATAATTCTTTCTCTAGTTCCTCTAGTAATTTTTTAGCTTTTGATGAAATACGAGAAGGAACATTAATTTTAAAAACAACATATTGATCACCTTTATGATATGATTGAGGATGAAGTATTCCTTGACCTTTAAGTCTAACGGTTGTTCCTGATTGAGTTCCTGGTCTAACTTTAATTTTTATTGTTCCATTAATAGTTGGCACATCAACTATTGCTCCTAAAACTGCTTGAGAATAAGAAATTTCTTTTTCAAAATAAATATCTTGACCTTGACGTTTAAAAAAAGGATGAGGCTTAACATGAATAAGCAAATCAAAATCAGAAAATCTAATTTTCATTCCTTCATCAACTCCAGCTGGAATTTTGATTGTTTTTTTCTCTCCTTTAACAACAATGTCTTTTTTTACGCCATTAACTGCTTCATCAAATGTTAATGTTGTTTCATAAATATCTCTTCTTTTCCTTTTTCTTGAAGAAAAAGATGAACTAAAACCAAAAAATTGTTCAAAAATATCAAAAGGATCAGAAAATCCTTCAAAATCAAAATCAAATCCTTGAAAAGAATCTCCTCCAAAATTAGTATAAACCCTAAATGGTCCTTGTTGATAATATTGACCTCCAGAATATCCTTCTGCTCCACTTTTAAAAGCTGATTCGCCATATTGATCATACATTTGGCGTTTTTGCGGATTGGACAAGACTTCAAAAGCCTGATTAATTTGTTTAAATTTTTCTGTTGCCTCAGGAGATTTATTTCTATCAGGATGCCATTTTAAAGCCTGACGTCGATAAGCTGCTTTTATTTCTTCATCAGTGGCATTTTTTGAAACACCAAGAATCTCATAATAATCCATAATTATTAAAATATAAAATCATCTTTTTTGTAATAAAATACTCTTCTTATAATTTTAAATTTTTAACTTTTAACTTCTTAATTTACCACTTCTCCTTCTTCAACTTTTTTATCTTTATCTTCTTGTTTATTTTTTTCCTCTTCAGATTTAGCATTTGGACTTTGAGATTTAATATCCTGCTGATACATTACTTGACCAATTTTTGTTAATTCATCAGAGAGATTTTTTGTTGCTTCTTCAATTTCTTGTTTTGTGCCTTTTTCTAGTTTTTCTTTTAAAGCTTTTATTTTCTTTTCAACATTTTCTTTAACATCTTTTGGCGCTTTATCGCCTGCATCTTTTAATGATTTTTCAGCAACATAAATCATCTGATCAGCTTTATTTCTTGCTTCAATTTTTTCTTTTTCTTCCTTATCTTTTTCAGCATTTTTTTCAGCTTCTTCCTTCATCTTTTCAATTTCCTCTTTACTTAAACCAGTTGAGCCGGTAATTTTAATACTTTGAGATTTACCAGTAGCTTTATCTTTTGCTGTTACTGCTAATATTCCTGAAGCATCGATATCAAAGGTCACTTCAATTTGAGGCACTCCGCGTGGAGCCGGCGGAATTCCATCAAGAATAAATCTTCCTAATGATTTATTATCTTTTGCCATTGGTCTTTCGCCTTGCAAAATATGAATTTCAACTTGAGTTTGATTATCAGCTGCTGTTGAAAAAATTTCTGTTTTTGATGTTGGAATTGTTGTGTTTCTATTAATTAAAGGTGTCATTACTCCACCTAAAGTTTCAACACCAAGAGTTAAAGGTGTAACATCAAGCAAAACCACATCTTTTGTTTCACCAGTTAAAACACCAGCTTGAACAGCAGCCCCAACAGCAACAACTTCATCAGGATTAACTGATCGATTTGGCTCTTTGCCAAAAAATTCTTTCACTTTTTCAATTACTTTTGGCATTCTTGTCATTCCACCAACCAAAACCACTTCATCAATATCTTTAATTTCTAATTTAGCATCTTTTAAACATTTTTTTACAGGATCAAAAGATTTCTCAATTAAATTTTCAACTAATAATTCAAGTTTTGCTCTTGTTAATTTAGTAACAAAATGCAAAGGCTGACCATCTTTAACAGTAATAAAAGGTAAATTAACTTCTGTTTCCATTGATGATGAAAGCTCAATTTTTGCTTTTTCAGCAGCATCTCTTAATCTTTGAAGAGCTTGAGAATCTTTTTTTAAATCAATTCCATATTCTTTTTTAAATTCATCAGCAAAATAATTTAAAATAACTTGATCAAAATCATCTCCGCCTAAATGCGTATCTCCATTTGTTGCTTTGACTTGAAAAACTCCTTCTCCTAATTCCAAAATAGTAATATCAAAAGTACCGCCTCCTAAATCATATACTGCTATTGTATGAGCATGTTTTTTATCAAGACCATAAGCTAAAGAGGCAGCAGTCGGTTCATTAATAATTCTAACTACTTCAAGACCAGCAATTTCACCAGCTTGTTTAGTTGCTTGACGTTGTGAATCATCAAAATAAGCTGGAACAGTAATAACAGCTTTTTCTACTTTTTCTCCTAAATAAGCTTCAGCATCTGCTTTAATTTTTTGCAAAACCATTGCTGAAATTTCTTGAGGAGTATAAGTTTTACCATTAACTTCAACAACAGCCATTCCGTCTCTTCCTTCCTTTATTTTATAAGGCAACCATTTGATGTCATATTGAACCGACTCATCTTTAAATCTTCTTCCCATTAATCTTTTAACTGAAAAAATAGTATTTTTTGGATTAATGACCATTTGTCTTTTAGCAACATCTCCAACCACTCGCTTCACTGGATCAACAACTGAAGGAATAACATTTCTTCCTTCAGCTGAATAAATAACTTTTGGCTTTCCGCCTTCCATAACAGCTACACATGAATTTGTTGTTCCAAGATCAATACCAATTATTTTTGACATAGAATTTTAAAATAAAAAAACTTTTAATTATTTATTTTTTTGCTTACTTTAACTTGAGCAACTCTTAAAATTTTATTTTTAAACTTATAACCCTTTCTCAAAACATCAATTATTATATTATCTCTTTCTCCTTCACAAACATCAATTGCTTCAGCAAAATTAGGATCAAATTCTTTTCCTAAAAGATCTAATTCTTCTAAACCTTCTTCTTTTAAAAGTTTTATTAAATCATCTTTAATAATTTTTAATCCTTGATCTTTTAAAAAAACTTCTGCTTTTTCTAAATTATCTAAAATCGGCAACAGTTTTAAAATAAAATTAGCATTTGCATTATTTATTATCTTATTTTTTTCTTCAAAAACTCTTTTTTCTAAATTTTGATAATCAGCTAAAGCTCTTAGATATTTATTTTTATAATCTTCTAATTGTTTTTTTAATTCCTCACTATCTTTTTGTTGATTATTTATATCACTCTTTTTTAATTTTTTTTTATCATTCATAATTAATATTTATAAATTATTAATTAATTAAATATTTTCTTCTTTTAATATTTCTTCTAAAAGATTAGAAAAATATTTTATTTGAGGAATAATAAAATCATAATACATTCTTTTTGAACCAATAACTCCAACTATTCCTTTAATATTTTTACCCTCAAAATCTCCCCAAACACTAGCACATGAATCAAACAAAGGATCACGAAAATCATCTTCTCCCAACATACATCTTATTTCTTCCTCAACTTCATTAAATTCATCAATAATTCTTTCCCAAAAATCAACTTCATCTAATCTACTAAAAAGACTTCTTGAAATACTTAAATCAAAAAATTCAGGTTGAGATAAAAGATTAGCAATTCCTGAATAATAAACATCTCCATAATTAGTAGCAATCAAAGATAAAAGACCAGTTTTTTGTGATAAAACTTTTGCTGAATGAGAAAGCAATCGATGAGTTTCTTTTCTTTCATCCCAAATACTATTCTTATAAGCTACTTCTTCAATAGTTGAAAGTTCTTTTTGTTTCATTAAATTTTTAATATAAAAACGAAATCCTTTAGCAGAAGGTACTCTTCCTGAAGAAAAATAAGTCTTTTTTAAGTAACCTTTTTTTGCTAGTTCAACCATTTCATTTCTAATTGTTGCTGGAGAAACTCCAAGTTTATATTTTTTTTCAAGAATTTCACTACCAACAGGTAGCCCTGTTTCAGAATATTCTTTAATAATTGCTTTTAATATATCTATTTGTCTTTGAGTTAAATCTTCCATAATTTTTATCTCCTTTA
>JAOAFI010000002.1 GCA_026416375.1 Patescibacteria group bacterium
ACTTATAATTAATCATTATTTATTATTTAGATTAATGAGTTTAGAAAGTTAGCGGGTTTTTACTAAGGACTGTCCTCCTGAGGACTGTCCTTGGGAGGACAGTCCTTTTTTTTCTGTCAACTGGCGGATTTAACTTTTAATTTTCTTTGTCATTCTCGCGAATGCGGGAATCTTGTTAAAAAAATAATTTCGTTTCGCCTCTGAGAGTCTCAATATTGTTTTATAAATTCAATTTTAATTTTAAATTTTTTAAGTTTTATTTAATATTTAAAAAATCTTTACATTTTTTACAAACATTATTTAATCTACTAAAATTAGGCTTCTCTTCTACTATTTTCAATACACTATCATTTCCTCTTTCAATATGAACCACTGCCCTAACTGAACAATTTTTATTTTGACAATTTGCCCTTAATACGCTTTGAAGAGATAAAATTGGTGGGGCAGGGACAAAATAAGCTTTTCCAAAATGAGAAGGAAGCATTGATTGAAATTGTCTTAATAGTTCTTGAATAGCGGGTGAATTTTCAGCAACAGATGGATCCATTAAAAAATAAATTTCTGTTCTCATAATATTTTTTAGATTATTATAGCAATAACTATTGATTTTTCAAAAAATTTTATAAAATTTTCTTTCTATGAAAGAAAGAGAAAATAATAATTTTTTTTATCAAATAGAAAATAAACAAAAATCAAGTTTTGAAGTTTGTTGTTATTCATCATGTTTTAGAAGAAAAAAAATAGGAGTAGCATTTTTTTGGAAAACTGATGAAAATATCTGGAAAGCAAGAGTAGATGTTAAAAATGATAATAGAAATAAAGGTATAGGTACAGAACTTTTAAGAATAGGAGATGATTATATAAGAAGAAAATACCCTGACTCAATTAGAGAATTTGAGGCTCTTGGAAATTTTGGAAATACATATCTAAATCAAATACCACTTGAAAATTTTATTTCAATTGAAAAAAATAAATATAGATTTAGATTATAAAAAAATATAAATCGTAATATTTTAATATTTGATCTTTAATATTTTTTTAAAATTTAATATTTACCATTTAATTTAAACCCGCTAAACAAACTAAGGACTGTCCTTATTAAAAACCCGCAAAACTCTCTAAACTCATAAATTAAATAATAAACTTAAAAAAAATAATTTTTAATTTTTATTTAATAATTAATAATTAATAAAAAAAATATTAAATATTAAATATCAAATCTCAAAGAAACTTAAAATAACTCAAAAGTCATCCGCTAACTGGCAGACAAAACTAAAAACTTAAAACTAAAAAAACAATAAAACCTACTAAACCCTCTAAACTCGCTAAACTAATTTAATAAAATAATAAGTAGTTATATGTTATACATTAAAAGGTGAAGGATTGAAGGTGAAAAATGGAAGATGAAGGAATGAATGTTATTCAATTATCTTTTTTTCATCTTCTGAGGCAATTACTTGAAAGCCGACATGAGAGTGGCCGGCAAAAAAAAGCCCCTCGCCCACTCCTGATTGAAGAAGGAAATGTTTTTCGCCTCCTGTCAAAAAGAAAACCTCAGCTATTTTTTCAACTGCAGCTGTTGACTGCTTTAAAATTATCTGAAGACTTGAATTGGTGATAATTGCTTTTCCTTCATCAGTTGACAAAAAATCTTCTACATCTTGAGTGATTGTTGTTAAGCCCATTTTGTATTTTCTGGCTCTTTTGGCAAAAGAATAAAGATAAGCGCCTGAATCTTTTTGTTTTATCAAATACCAGGCTTCATCAACCACTAAAATTCTTTTTTTTGGATCGCGCCTGATTCTATTCCAAATATAATCCAAAATAATATACATTGCTACCGGCCTTAAATTTTCCTCTAAATCTCTTATTCCAAAAACTGTCAATTGATTTTTAATATCAAAGTTTGACTGATGATTAAAAATTCCAGCTGCTGATCCAGAAACAAATTTTTCTAATCTGTCAGCTAACTCCTTAGCCTCAGGCGTTTCCATACCGATTAATATCTTATAAAGATCCTCAAGAAGAGGCATTTCGTTTTTAAATGTTTCTAGATCTTGATTAATACCTTTAGCTTTGTATGTGGCAACTAAAGCTCTATCAAGAAGAGCATCTTGCGAAGGAGTTAGTTCGCCCATTATCACTCTCATTAATGAATGAAGGTCTAAAATTTTATTTGATAACTCGTCTGGTCCAGCATCGATTTTTTCCAAATCAAAAGGGTTAATTTTGTATTGAGATGAGGTTGAAAAAACAATAAACTCGCCTCCCATTGATCTGGCAAGCTTTTCATACTCATTTTCTGGATCAATAATAATCACCTCTGTTCCCATCATTAAAAGTCTTAAGGTTTCAAGTTTAACAAAAAAACTTTTTCCTCCTCCTGATTTTCCCAAAACCACAGAATTAGCATTTTCCAAAGTAAATCTATCAAAAATAATTAAAGAACCATCATGCTCATTAACTCCATAAAGTATGCCTTCATTTCGAGTTAAAGAAGCTGTTGCAAAAGGAAAGGTTGTTGCCAAAGATGTTGTGTCCATATTGCGCCAGACCCCAAGCTTGTCATAAAAAATCGGCAAAGTTGATTTAAAACCCTCTTCCATTTCTAAAGTTGCTTGTCTGGCAATAATCAAAAGAGAGGACAAAACCGAATCAACTTCTTTAGTCAATTGATTTAACTGTTCAAGATTATCAGCCGGAATAGTAATATAAAGTCCAAATTGAAAAAATCTTTCAGCTCCTTTAGCTAATTCCGCCTGAAGAGCTAAAGCATCATCAAGAGCCACCTGGACCGAAGGATCAACTACTTTTCCAGCTTTAATATCATTTTCAATAGTTGCCTCCATCTCAGCAATTTTTTTCTTCAAGTCTTCCAAAACATTTTTTGATTCAGTTGGATAAATATACATTGAGATATAAAGAGGGTGATCAAAGGTAATTAACGAATAAAGCCAGTTAACTGAAACATAGCGCGGATAGCCAACAATATATAAAGTCCGATAAAATTTATCGTCAATTTTTAAATGATTAAAATCAACCTCAATGTATGAAGGAGCAATAATATCTTTAATTGATGTCATGCCTTTAGCTAAAGTTTGGGCAATGTTATTGACTGAAGAAGAAGAATTTTTTCCAGTATTAAATAAATTAAAAATATTCATATTTTTTAAGTTTGAGTAATAATAACATCAGTATAACTTTCAATTGGTGCTAGTTTTCTTCCAGTTGAGCTTGGATTATAAAGATTGTAAAAAAGTTCAGCTAGTTCTTGAGCTTGAAGTATACTTGCTTGAAGACCAATTTTTGCTAAAAGCCTTAGCAGGTTGTCTCTTTTTGGATAAAGAGATGTTTTTGCTCTTGAAATAACATATTCTTTGTTTAGTGAAGAAGGATTGGCCCCAGAAATTCCAAGTTCAAGTGGTGAAAAAGGAATAGCAAAAAAAAATCTTTTTTCCAAAACAATGTTTTTTTTGACAATATTTTTAATAAACTCGCGATAATTAACAAGCTGGTTTTTTAATAAAGGATTATTTTGAGAATTAATTTTTATCTCCAAATAATCAAGATATGAAGAAATGTCCATTTTTTTTGACAAAATTAAAATCTGTATTGGAAAAGAAAGAGAGTTTAAAAGATTAGAATAAGCATAAATCATTGACATTTGTTCTTCCTGCGACAAAAGCCAAAAATTAACTGCACCAACCTCAATCACTGCAACTGCTGAAAAATCTTTAAGCAAAATAATATCATCTCTTATTTCTTCTATCTCAATAAAAGACTGAGTTGAGGCTTTAATTGGCGATGTTGGCTTGTTAATCATTTGGTTTTTTAAAAAATTTTAACTAAAATTAAATTAATTCTCTTGATTGTATCTCAAACGGATTGTTGTTTTCATTTTCAACTCTTAATTTCATTGTATCAAAAAAATAAGTCTGTTTTGGATCTTTGATTTCAAAAATATACTCTCCTGCCGGAAATGGATTAAAGCTTAAAAAAACTCCATGGCTATTAGTTTTTAAGATTCTTATTGGTTCTCCATTTTCTTCTTTTTTAATATAAATTAAAATTCCAGCCAAAGGTGTTTTTTTATAATTGGTAACTATTCCTGAAATAAAAGGTTTTTTTTGGTTAATAGTGGTTGACGTTTGGTTTATTGGTTGTTGGTTGTTGGTTTTTTGTTGCTGATGAGTAAAAACCGGCGAATTTATTAATATATCATTTATTTGTTGTTTTCTTTTATCTACTTCAGTGTTTTTTTGAGTTTTAGAAGATAAATAATTATTTAATTTTTGTTGAGAATCAATGTAATTTAAAGCAACAGAGGGCGAATAATTTTTGACAATATCCAGTAAAACTGCCGGAGGTTTATTTTCTTTTTTAAAATTATATTGCGTCGGCGAGGTTAATCTTTTAATTAAATTTTTTATCCAAATATCCATTGGTCTATCATTTATTGGTACAAAAACAACTGTCAACCCAGTGCCAGCAACCAAAAAAGCAAATAAATAATTTAAAAAAGGAATTGGAGTTAAAAGATAGACAACAAAAGCAAAACCGGCAAAAACCAAAAGATAAATAAACTGCTTGATTGTTAAAAAACCAATTAGTTTAAACTCAAAAGTAGTAATCTGGCGTGGTATTGGATGCTGTTCCATATATTCATTTTATTTTAAAAAAAAACAAATTTCATCTCTTATTATTTATTACTCATTATTCTATTTTTTCTTTAGAATTAACAAGCTCCCTAAAAGAAGAAAGTTCTTTTATTAAAATTTCTGTTTCTTTTAAACTTATATGTTGATTTGTATCAGTTTTTGATGTTCCAACCTCAATCAATATTCCATCATAAAGATATTCATTATTATTTATTTTCATTTTCATTGCTTTGATTGTTTCTTTAATAATTTTATGTTTTAATTTTGGCCCATGAATATGACTTGGATCAAAAAATATTTTTGCTTTTATTTTTTGCTTTATTTTTTCAACATTTTTATGAACAGGAAAATTTCGATATGCATCTTTTTGATAATGCTCTACTCCTCGATGAATTAAAATAATCTTTTTTTTAGACAAATAATAATTTGCAAAAGAAAAAGCACCTTCCCAAGCTTTTTCCATTGAATTGTTTTCAGCTTTTTCATCTCCATACCATTTTGGATTTTTTAGCCCAAGATACCATTTTTTTTCTTTTGCAAATTTTGCCATTATTTTTATTGTCCAACCAAGCTGGCTTGTTGCCGGATTCCAAATAAGAACTTTTTCTTTTGGAAGAAATTTTGACATTAATTCCAATTGAATCCATGGATCCATGATTTCTGTGGCAACATTAAGATTGGTATCTTTAATAATTTTCTCCATTAAATCAATACTGGGAAATTTTTTTACCAATTTGTTTTTTTTATAAAAAATATCAATAGATTTTTCATAATCTTTAAAATCTATTCCTAAAAATTCTTTTTCTGGATTAAAACTCGTTCTCGATTTTAAACCAACAACTCTTACTCCCCAAACAAAATTTAATTTAGACAAATAATATAACTCTTGAAAATTTATATTATCAATAGAACAAGGTCCGGCAATAATAAAAAGTTTTTTGTTTTTCATAAAATTGTTATTTTTTTATAAAAACTTTTAATAGGTTTTTCTTTTAAAAAAAATGCTAATTCTTTTTTTGAAACAATAGCATTACTGCTTCCTATTCTTTGACACTGAAAGCCAGCGACAATATTGGCAAAAATAACTGAATCTAAAAATTTTTTAGTTTTTAAAAAATAAAATATAAAACCTCCTCTAAACAAATCTCCGGCGCCTGTTGGATCAATTATTTTTTCAAAAATTGCTGGAAAATGAAAAATTTTGTTTTTTTCTTCTGTAAAAAAAATTCCCAAATTATTAGCAGTAACAATAACTGGTTTTTTAACAACATTAAAAAAATCTAAAATCTTTTTTTTATAATTTCCCAACTCTTTTTTATAAAAATTATCCAAAAACTCGATTGGAATAATAATAAAATCTGTTAATTTTAAAGCATTTAAATAAAATAAAGAAAAATTGGCTGATGGATCAAAAATTAAAATTGAGTTTTTGTTTTTTTTAGATAAAATTGTGGTTAAAAGATGAAGATTGTGTCTATCAATAATAATTGCTTCTGATTCTTCTATTGATTTTTCAGAAACATAGTCAATTAATTTTTTCTCTATATTTTTTTTAATAATTGTTCTTTTGTTTTCGGTTAAAAGAACTAAATTTTTTTGTGTTTTTGATTGCCAAAAAATTTTAGTTTTTAATTTATTTTTTTCTAAAAATCTTTTAGCCTGCCATCCTTCATGATCATTACCTAGATTAGTATAAAAATCAACATTCAATCCCATTTTTGATAAAAACAAACTAATTAAACAAACAGTGCCTCCAAAAGAAAACATCTCTTTCAAATTATCAATTTTTTCTCCTGGTTTTGGAAATTTTGAAAGAATAATTAATTGATCAATAACTGTTTCTCCAATAGATAAAATTTTTTTCATATAAAAAAAATGCCCCGTTTTTCGGGGCTTTTTATAATTTTTTTTAAAAAATTGTCAAATCAAAAAAAAGCCCCAAAAAAAGGGGGATAAAAGAAAAAAAATTTAATAATTGATATCTTTTTATTCATTTTTTTATTATATCAAATGTTTTTAAATTTTTTATTATAATCTTGCTCTTTGAGCAATTTCTGCTTCAACTATTTCTTTTGGTCTGCCAAATTTTAATCTTGATAATTGAATAATTGCCTGAGCAATTTTCTCATTGGCGCCTGCTTTGTGTTTTTTCATATCTTTGGTGTGGTCAACCGAAAAAGGTGAAACCGGTTCATTATCAACAATTGTTTTCATATAGCTATGAAAACGTTCAATATTAATAAGATCAGATTCTCCAAAAACTGGCTGATATTCTCTTTGCAAATAAGAAGCATCAGTGACTCCAACTCTAAAAGTAATCAAAGTGCCAACGTTTCCAAAAACAGCATTTTTTACTTCTTCTTCCATTTGACCAATAAATTGATTGGCAACTGTTAAATTTAAATGATATTTTCTTGCTTCAGACAGAATTGTAGCAAAATCAGGAGTGGCAAAATTTTGAAACTCATCAACATAAAGAAAAAAATCCCGGCGTTTTTCCTCAGGTATTTCCTGCCGGCTCATTGCTGCGACCAATATTTTTGGAATCAAAACTAAACCTAAAAATGAAGAATTTTCTTCGCCTAGTTTTCCTTTTGAAAGATTAATCAAAAGAATTTTTCCCTCATCCATTACTTGTCTAAAATCAAAAGCACTTTTTGACTGACCAATAATATTTCTCATGGTTTTATTGGTAACAAATCGGCCAAATTTTGAAACAATATAATCCAAAACTTCTGATTTATGAAAATCAGATGTTTGAGCAATTTGATCTGTCCAATAACGCCTGACGATTGGATCTTGAACTTTTGGAAGCAGTTCTTGAACATATTTTGGATCAGTTAAAACCCTAACCACTTCAACAAAAGTAGTTCCAGGCTCGCTCATTACCGTTAACATTGCATTTCTGACTGCATGTTCAAATCTTGGACCAATAATTCCAGTTCTTTGAGGATCGTAAAGTTTGTACATTAAATTAATAATTGAAGTTGTAATAAAATGTTTTTGTTCTTCTGTTTTTGCCTCAAGAAGATTTAAACCCATAGGACGTTCTGTGTCTGATGGATCAAAATATATAACATCTTCGGCTCTTTGAGGAGGAATATATTTAATAATATTATCAATTAAATCTCCGTGAGGATCAATAACACAAACACCATATCCAGCTTTAATATCTTGAGTAGCTAAATCCTCAAGTAAAACCGATTTTCCAGTACCTGTTTTTCCAATAATATAAGTGTGTCTTCTTCTGTCTTCAAAACCAATATAAATAGGTCTTTTTACTCCTCGATAATAACCATGTCCAATAAATGTTCCTTTATCCTGAGGAACTTCTGAAGGCACTGGAGCAGTCTTTGCTTTAAGCCATTGAATATGAGGGGTTTCAACTGTTTTATTGGGAAAATGAAAAATTGAAGCTAATTCATCATTTGAAAGAATTGAAATATTTTTTCCAAAAGGCCAAAATCCAAAATCAAAAATTGGAAAAAATCTATAAATAAAATTAATCATAAATCCTCCTTTAAAAAGATTTTTTGCTGTAGTAAAACTATTTTGATCTGAAGAAAATTGCGTAAAGGCGTTTTTAATGTTTTTTAAATGAAGATCAGCCATATCTTTGTTTGGCGAAGAAACAACAAATCTAATAACTGTTTCAAATCCAGGACGATAACACTTATCTTCAATTTTTTCTAATATTTTTGGATCAGTTTTAAAAGTTGCTTTTTCTGGATTAGCCTCATTTTTTTTAGTTGAAGCAACATAATCCTTACCTGCTTTTTTCCACTTTCCATCAGAGGGACGAATAAGTATTTGAATTATTGCTCCTTCATTTTCTCCCATTTTTGACATGGCTGAGGTAATAGCTGAAAGAGAATCTGTTGGAAGTTCTTTATAAGTTTTTATTGGTAAATAACTCTCTGATTTTTGAACTAACGCTCCAAAAGCAACTTTTCCGTCTTCACTAAAAATATTTGGATCGTCAACTTTTTTAATATCAGCATTTTGATAATAGCTATAAATTGTTTTTTCTATTAAATCAATAATTCTGTTTGGAGCAGAAACATAAAATCTTATCTCGGCTTTTTTTGCTACTATTTCAAAAGAAATAACATCATCAACTTCCAAAAAAGAAAAAAAGCCACTTTTTTTTAAAGAAGAAAAAGCAGAAAACATTTGTTCAGCTGCATCTATTTTTATTTCATTATCTTTTGGTAGTTTTACCTCAATCGTCACCATTTCAATAGAAATCTGTTCTCTTTTTTTTAAACGAAAATAAATAACAATTAAATAAATCAATATAAAAGTCAAAAAAGCAGCTGTTCCTGAAGCTAAAAAAGCTAAAGAAAAAGTAATCAGTCTGTCAATAAATATTTCAAAATCAATTGGATCAATCATTATTAAAAAATTTTTTTAATTTAATAATTAAATTTCTATCTTAATTATTAGTATATAATAATTTTATGACAAAATTAAAACACATTTTAGAAAAACTTGAGATATTAAAAAATAATAAAAACACAAAAAAAAATTATAAAAAAATTTTTTTAAATTATTTTTTTTATTTTTTTTTAATCTTATTTTTAATTTCTAATATGTTTTTTTCTCAAAATATAAATAGTCTTTTTATTAAAATTGTAAATTTTGAAAAAAAACCAACAATTGAATTTTTAAAAAAAATAGCAGAAAAACCATATTTTGAAAAACAACTTTTATATTTTGAAAATATTTTTCAAGAGTCTTTAAAAAACAGTGTTTTTAAGGAAAAAAACGAATTAAATGATAAGATTAAAAAACTTGAACAAATATTAGAAAAAAATCCGAAATCAAGAGATGTTTTATATAGTCTTTCTGTTCTTTATCACCAAAAAAAAGATGAAAAAAAAGCAAATGAATATTTTCAAAAAGCAAAAGAAATTGATCCTTTAATTAATAATTAATAAAATAGTGAAAAAAATAAAAATTAATTGTATATTATTTTATATTTAATTATTAATTTTTTATCTATTTAAATGTTAAAACAAGCCCATCTTTACATAAAAGGCGAAGTTATTGGTGTTGGTTTTCGCGCCTGGACAAAAATTCAAGCAAAAATAATCGGTGTTTCCGGCTGGGTAAGAAATGTTTATAATCGGCCAGATATTTTTGGAGAAAATGGCGGAGTTGAGGCTTTGATTCAAGCAGATGAGGAAAAAGTAAATAAAATGATTGAGATGTTAAAAATTGGTTCGCCTGTCTCTCGGGTTGATGATGTTGAGGTCTATTTTCAAGAGCCAAAAGAAATTTTTGATGGGTTTGAGATAAGAAAATAAAATATAAAATAAAATCTTATAATTTTTATAATTATTTATTAATGAATAACATTAAAGATATTTTAAAAAAACAACTGGACATAAACTTTCACGAGAAAAAATTTTTTGATAAAATTATTAACTTAAATATTCCTTATGAAGAAAAAATTTTTTTAATCTTAACTCATCGCAAAAATTTAATTACTAATAATCTTCCTGAAATAATTTCAAAAAGATTAAAAGAAAAAATTCATAGAATTTTAAAAAATAAAGAAGATTTAAAAATAAATATTACTTTTGGATCATATAAAAAAAATTTTTTTCCTAGTTTCCCATTTATTGATTGGGCAGAAGTTTTTCATATTTCTTTCATTTTAAAAATCGCTAAAAAAATAAAAAAAATTTTTGATAAAAAAATAATCATTGAGTACACTCTTCAAGATTTATTTCTTGAAAAAATTATAAAAATAGAGGAAGAAAATATATTGAATTATAAATTAAGTTTTTTAAAATTAATAAATTTTTTTAATAATGAAATTCTTAAAAATGAAGATATATTAATAACTTGCAAAAACTTTTCCGAAATATTTGATAAAAAGAAATATTTTTTAGAATTTGAAAAAAAATTATCAGAATTAAAAAAATCTTTTATTTATAATCCAAAAAATAGTATTGTTATAGAAATGATAAAAAGAGCTAAAAGGAATTGGGGTGATATTTCGGAAAAAGAAGCTTTTGAAAAATCTTTAATTCATCTAGCTTATATAAAAACTCAAATGAATTCTGATTTTTATAAAGATGAAAAAAAATTTTTTTTAATTTTTAGAAAAAATTTTGATGATCCAAATTGGCTTCCTTTTAAAAGTTTTTTAAATTCGTTAATTCAATTTTGGGTTGGTTACGGTTGTTTATTAAAAAATAAAAACAAAATTTTTCCAACAATAATTGGAAAAGAAAAATTCTTAAAATTAAAAAAAATTAAAGATGAAGAGATAGATATTTTTAAAAATTTAAAAAATAAAAATTTAGATAAAATTTCTATTTATGAAGATAAAAATTAAAATTAAAAAAATAAAAAAAATCTTAAAAGAAAAACTAGAAAAAGCTAATATAGAAAAAGATAAAGTTAATTTTATTATTAATGAATTTATTGAAAATGAATTAATAAATCTTCCAACTCATGGTCTTATGGTTTTTTCTAGATGGTACAAATATCTTATTAATAGAAAAAAAAATAAACCAATTATAAAAATTAAAAAAAATGTTTTAAAAATTGATGGTGGCGGATATCCAAGCCAAATATTCTTACCCAAAATAATAAATTTTTTAACAAAAAAAGCTATTAATTTTGGAATTTCTTTAGCAACTATAAAAAATACTATTTCTTTTCTTAAAGCATCAACTCCCACTTTAGCTTTATCTAAAAAAAAACTTATTGGATTATCATTAATGTTCACAAGTTCAAAAGTATGCGCTATTGAAGGGTTTAATGAACCTTTTTTAGGTCCTCATCCACTAGCAATTAGTATTCCTGTTAAAGATAGTTTCTTTATTTTTGATTTATCTTTAGCATCAATATCTTTTAATAAATTTAAAAAAATAATTGAAGAAGGAAGAGAAAAAAGCGATCAATATCTGGGAGTTGATAAATTTGGTAAAAAAACAAATATATTAAAAAACATCCATTCACTTTTACCCATAGGCGGAAACAGAGGTTTTGGTTTTTTATTGGCAATAGAAATGATCGTTGGTGGTCTTTTAGATTATCAATTAGGATTTGAAAAACCTGAATATCAAGCTGATAATGGCATTTTAATTATTGCTATTAATCCTTCTTTTTTTATTAATAAAAAAAATTATCTTGAAAAAAATAAAAATTTTCTAAATCAAATAAAAAAAATTAATAAAAAAGCTTATATACCAGGAGAAAAATATTCTGAACTTAGAAAAAACAAACAATATCTTTATTTAAATGAAAAATTGTTAGATGAAATTTCTAAATTATAATTCTTTTAAAACAGTAAAAACTCAATTTGCTATTAATTTAATATTAAAAAATTAAATTTTTATTAAACTTGCGCTCAAGTTAAAAAACATTGGTAACACTTCTATATCAAAAAGTATCAGCTTCTATGAAATCAGGAAGGTTAAATAATTCCGGAACATACTCTTCTTCCATATTGAAAAGGTTTTAAAGTTTTACAAAAAAAATCCAATATAGAAGACATGTCTATTATAGAAAATAAAAGATTAAAAATACTTGAGGCATATAAAATAATAAAAAACACTAAAAATAGTGTATCAAATATTTGACGTTTCAAAAAAACATATTACAAATGAAAAAGATATTTTGAAAAACAGATTAAAAAACTCTCTTTTCTTGAAAATTTTTCTAAAATTTCAAAAAATAACTTTGTTAATGAGAGATTTAACAGAACAATACAAGAAAAGTTTATTAACGGCCATGAAGAATATGTGCTTGAGGAAATAGAAGAATTTAATTTTCATCTTATTGATTATTTAATCTGGCACAATACAAAAAGAGTTCATAAATCATTAGGCAATGTTTCACCAATTGATAACTTGTTAAAAATTTTACATAAAGAGTCTCATATGTATGTGACTTATACAAAAACTTGCAAAAATAAAAATCTGTGTTATAATATATTCTAAAAATATGAAAAATCAGGTTTTGTTTTTCATTATCCTCCTCTTTATTGTCCTTGTCTGAAGGACGGGAGGATGTATGAGTAAATAAAACCAAGATTAAAAATTTAAAAAAACATCCTCCCGAAAGGGAGGTTTTTTGTTGG
>JAOAFI010000004.1 GCA_026416375.1 Patescibacteria group bacterium
GCCCCTGTCTCTCAGTTGCCCATTTTAAGATTAAGGCTCTTGATAAAACAGATTTTCCAAAGCGTCGTCCTGCACAGACTACTTTAAAGCGGTGGGGGTCTGTGGCTATCTCGTACTGGTTATCGTGTAAAGCAATTTGAATTTTGCTCATTTTTGGAATTTAATAAACTCAACTTGAATATTGTCTCCTTGTGCTTTAAAGCCAAATAGGTCTGTTTTGTTTTTTTCGTATAGTCTGTCCATTAAATCTCTCCAGAATGGGTAGTTTCCTGTTAGTCCTTCTTTTATTCCTCTTTTAATTAATTCTATATGTACTCTTTGAGGATTGTTTCCTAAACGAAGAGCCTCAGCAACAGCACGGCAAGCTAATCTAAAATCAGTCTCGAAGTTTCTTGAGCCTTTTGGACGGCCTGCTGGGTTGCCTGATTGTCCTGGTTTCCAGGGTTTAAGCGTATTAGGGTTTGCCATAGGTAAAAAGACACTCATCTGGTTGATTATTGTTTTGCCCTCCTAAAAGAGATGAGTTTTGTTTAAATTTTAAAACGATTTTAAAATCGGCTGGTGCTTTGTATTCACTAACATAAACTTTGTTTGTTTTTGATAACTCTCTTACATAATCCCAAAACTCCTTATGATTAAAATTGTCTTCCGCATACTCGGCTCTTCCCTCATAAGGCGGGTCGCAATATACAACCGCTTCTTTTGGTATCTCAACTTCTTTATAATCTTTATCATAAAACTCTACAAAGCTTTTTATGTTTATTTTTTTTATTTTTTCCGTGATATAAAAATAATCTAATCTTTCTAAATGTTGTAATCTTTCTATTTGTTCTATATGTGGTAATCTAGTTAAGAAATTTTTATTAAATTTTTTCATAACTTTCCCCAAAGCTATCCTTCTTTTATTTACACTGTTTAATTTTAAAATTTTTTGAAAATAAAAAGAGAAATTTGGAAAAAGATTGGTTAAGGACGCTGGGTTTAAAAAAACAACTAACTCGTGCCCTGCTTTTTTATACTCTTCAACCTCTTTTCCGTAAAGATAATTTTTTTGGGTATTGCCAAAACTCCAAATACACTGAATATACCCCACATACCAATCCTCATATTTTTGTGGGTTGTTTATTACATCATAAAACTTTTCTCTTGTAACAAACTCGTTTTTTACTTTTTCATCCAACCCCTCAAAAATTATTTTTTTTAACAAGGTAATAACATATTTATTTTTATCATTAGCTATTACCCTCCATCCTTGCTTTAAAAAGTATTCTCCAACAGCAAAGCCTCCGCAAAATAAATCAACTAAAAGGCTGGTATTTGGGTTAAGGTTTTTTATAGTCTGATAAATTAACCCCGCTGATTTTCTTTTTGAGCCTAAATATGGAATTGGCATATTAAACCTTAATATTAAAACTTTTTTGACAATGTGGGCAAGTCACTAAAATATCCTTAAATTTCCTTTCCCTGTCTTCTGTGTTTTGTATATCCTCAAAATCAAAATCTGTTATATTTTTTAGCTCCTCCTCGCTAAATCCAACCTCGTTTAAAAGACTTTCATTAAAATTAGCTAAAAGCCCCCAGTCCCATCTTCCTTGATTTTTATTTAATCTTAAATTAAGCTCGTCTGCTTCTTCTTTGGAAAGAGGGCGGGAGGGAACTCTTACATCTATCTCTTCTATTCCTTTTTTTTGTAAAACTTTAAGTCTAAAATTGCCTCCGATTACGGTGTTATCGTGGTTTATTATTAGAGGATCTGCTAAATTGAACTTTTCTATGCTTTTTTCTAAATCTTGAAAGTCTTTTTTATTGGCAAAACGAGGGTTGTTGGGATAAGATTTTAAATCTTTTATTTTTCTTTTTTCTGTTTTCCAGATTATCTGTGAAAAATCACTGTTTTTATCCATTTTGATATATTTTATTATTAAAAAAAACACCTGTCAAGCACCTTTTAATTTAGCTTGTTATATCAATAAAAAAATCCTCTTGACAAAATAAAAAGAATAGTTTATGATGAAAAATAGGGTCGACGAGTAGTAAATAAAAAATTAAAATAGATAGATAGATATGGATATTAATAACAAAAACATAAAATATACACCGTTTAAATGTCCTATATGTAATGGTTTTGGAACGGTGTCTTTTAAAAAGTTTCCCTGTCATGGTTGCGGTGCTACGGGTTTGGTTTTAATTAACCAAGAAACAGGGGAAATAAAATACTAT
>JAOAFI010000030.1 GCA_026416375.1 Patescibacteria group bacterium
ACCTTCATCATTAGACATTTCTTTGACAATCACTCCTTTTTTTTGAGCTAAACGGATATTATATCTTGTTTTATGATGCATATTTTTTAACAACTCATCTTCAGATTTAGTTAGATCTAATATTTGCGTCCAATCTGGAAATAAAGGATGAGGAGATTTTTTTAATTTTAAATTTTGTCCTCTAGCTGACGGATTGAGTTTTGAATTTTTTTCAACGTATGGCTCAATTTTTATAAAAATTAAATTATTTTGTTTGCCAAATTGGTACAATTTTTCCAAAGTTTTTTTATCAGGCATTTTTGAACGGGGAAGATAACCAATTTTATATTTTGAAAAAGGAATTTTGTGAATAGACAACAAAAAATTATTTATCTTCTCTGTTTCAATTCCCGTTTGATTTCTTGTTTTTTTCCATTTTTGAGATTGAAGAGGATGCATATTTTAAATTAAAAATTAAAAGTTAAAAATTATCAACGCAATTTTTTATTAAAGTCAATGTTTTTTCGGCGCATTTTTCCCAGGAAAATTCTTTGATTCTTTTTTGGCCTTTTTTGATTAGATCATTTTTTAATTTTTTATCTTCTTTAATAAGTTTTAATTTTTCAACTAAATCAAAAACATTATTAGGATCAAAATAAAGACAAGCATCGGCAGCAATTTCAGGAAGAGAAGAAGAAAAAGAAGAGATTACTGGACAGCCAAAATTCATTGCTTCAAGAATTGGTATTCCAAATCCTTCATAAAAAGAAGGAAGAACAAAGCAAAAAGCATTTTTATAAAGAAAAATAAGCTGATTATCAGTAATGTAATCAGTAAAATAAACATCATTTTCTAAATTTAAATTATTAACTAAATTAAAAATTTCTTTATACATCCAGCCTTTTTTGCCAGCAATAATTAATTTAAATTCCGGATATAATTGTTTGAATTTTTCAAAAGCTTTAATAAGAGTAGTAATATTTTTTCTTGGCTGAAGAGTTCCAACATATAATATATATGGATAATTTATATTTTCTTTTTTTAAATTATTGTTGGAAATTAAATAATTATTTTTTGAAATTTTTTTTCCAAAACCATTATAAATAACTTCGATTTTTTCTTCAGGAATATGATAATTTTTTATAATGTCTTTTTTTGTTGTTTTTGAAACAGCAATAATTTTTTTTGATTTTTTTAAAGAATATTCAGTCCAATATTTTAATTGAATTAGGTCTTTTAATAAAAAGTCTTTTGGATAATAAATGTAAGATAAATCATGAATTGTGACAATTGACGGTATTGGAGAAAAACGAGGAATATAATGAGCTGGAGAAAAAAATATATCAATATCTTTTTTTTGATGAAGCTTTATTGGCAGAAAAATCTGCGACCAAAAAAAATTGCCAGAAACAACTTCGTATTTAAAATATCCTGATTCTTTTGGTAAATCTTTTCTTGGCGAGTTTTTTAAGTATATTATAAATTGTATATTTTTATTAGATTTTTTTTTAAAATAATAAATAAGATTAAAAGCATAATTTGAAACACCTACTTTTTTTTCAACATTAGCCTCATTTCCATCAATTCCGATTATCATATTTCATATTATAATAAACTTTTTCTAATTTCTTAGCAATTATTTTCCAATTATATTTTTCTTTAACTAAATTATAAGCATTAATTCTTATTTTTTCATAAAAATTTTTATCAGAGATTATTTTTTTAATTTTATCTGAAAATTCTTGGGGATTATTGGCTATTAAAACTTCTTTGTTTTCTTTTATATCAAGTCCTGTGATTCCGGTTGTTGTTGAAATAATTGGTATTCCTGAGGCCATTGCGCCTAAAATTTTAAGTCTAGTTCCTCCAGGACCAAATATTGGTGCGATAAAAAGATTAGCTTTTTGATAAAGTTTTTTAATAGTTTTTTTGTCATTTGGTTTTACATCAATTATTTTTATATTTTTTTCCTTTATCTGACCTAGTTTTTTTAAAGCATTTTGTCCGGCAATAATAAGATTAATATTTTTTATATTTTTAATTAGAGGATAAATTTTTTTGATTAAATACAAAGCAGCTTCAGTATTTTGAAGCCATGAAAAATTGCCGACAAAAAGAATTAATGGTTTTTTTAAATTTTTTTGTCTTAACTTTTTTACTAAAAGATCTTCTCCGGCGCCATTTGGAATAACTATTGGAGAAATAAAATTTAAATGATTTTTAATTATTTTAGCATCATTTTCTGAAACAGCACCAACCTTATTAGCATTTTTCCAATAAAATATTTCTGATTTCTTTAATTTTAAGACATCTAAATAAAAAAGCCATTTTATGATAAAAGGTAATGAATTAACAAAATGTTGATAAACCTTATATTCAATTGTTTGTTCAAGTAAAAAAATAGGTGTATTAATTTTTGGCAAATGAGGCATAATATAAAAAGTTTCAGCATGTATAATATCAAATTGTTCGTTTTCAACAAGTTTTTTTAAAATATTTTTTGCTTCTTTTGAGTGATTTCTAACGATTAAAAAAGGATCATTAGACAAAACAGCTTTTAAAATGTTTTTTAAAGTAAATGGTTTTTCTGATCTTTTACAAAAATAAATTTTTTTGCAATAAAAAGATAATTTTTCTTGATATTTTTTTTCTTCCTCATTTTTATAAAGACAAACTAAATATATTTTATGATTTTTTGAAAGATATTTTAAAAGATTATATGTTCTAACTTGTCCTCCAGATGAAGGCGGATATGGAACATATGGAGTGAGCATTAAAATTTTCATAATTTAAAAATTGAAAAATTTTCATTTTCAAAAATAAGTTTATATTTTGATTTTAATTTTTCAATTTCATTAATACTTGAAGTAATTAAATATTGATAGCCTATTTTTTTTAATTCTTCCGGGTCTTTATATATTGCTGGTGCTCCTTTTCTTTCTGATAAATAAAGAAGAGTAGTGTCTCCTGTTTTATCAACAATAATTTTATCTTCAGAAAGAGTTAGACTTTTTATAATATTTGCCTGCTGAATTAATTCTTGAGAATAATTATAATGATTTTTTATTTGATAAAAAGAAAAAAACCAGGATAAAAAAAACATTATTAGTATAATGAAAAAACCTAAAGAAAAATTAATATTTTTTTTGTTTTCAAAAATAAAATTTATTCCTAAACCAGAAAATAAGGAAATAGTTGGCAAAATTAATGTTTGATAATAATCATGTTGAACATTTCCTCCTTGAAAAACAAAAAGATAAGATAAAGTAGAAATTAAAAAAGAATAAAAAAAATAATTTTTATTTTTTTGAATAATGCCGATTATTAAGAAAAATGTAAGATAGCCACCTAAAATTAAGTTATTGATTCTTTCAAAAAAAATCCATCTAAAAAATGCTGGCTTAAAAAAAATTTTTTCCAGTCCGGAACCAGTATTGATTCCAGTAATTAACCATTCATTAGCAGGTATTCCTTCTGGAAAATTATTTATGTAATTTCTCCAAATAATTAAAGGAATAATTGCTAATATAAAATAAAAATAAAAATAAATTTTTTTAAATATTTTAAATTGATCTTTTTTAAAGAATAAATAGATTAAAGGAAAAACAAAAAAAATAGCTGTTGGCTTAATTAATAAAGATGAAGAAAAAAATATTAAAGAAACAAAATAAAACAAAATATTTATTATTTTTTTATTTTTATTATTGATTAATAAATAAAGAAAAAAAATTGAAATCATTGAAAAAGCTAAAGCAGTTGTTTCAGGCAAAATTACTCGGCTATAAAAAACAAAAAAAGGCATAACTGCATAAATAAATGATCCAAAAAAAGCAGATAATCTATTTTTTTCTTTTAATAAAAAATAATATATTAAAGAAATTATTATTAGACTAAAAAATATTGATGTCAATCTTCCCCAGATTTCTAGTGAAAAATAAGGAAATATTTTATAAAGATAAGCAAAAATGGTATTATATAAAGGAAATTCAACCATTCGATATCCTTTAGGATTTTCTATTCCTGATTGAATATTTGATAGATCGTCATATTTTGGATGCAATAGATCAAAGCCGTTTTTTATAAAATTTTTAGCTACTGATGCAGTATCAGCTTGTCTCCAAGAATGAAAATCAGCTAATGGAATATTTATTTTATAGAGGCGAAAAATTAACCCAATAATTAAAATAAAAAATAAAATTAAAAAATCAATTTTTTTCATTTTTGAAAGATAAATTTCTAAAAGCAATAAATAAACCAGCAATAATCCAAAAAGTATAGGCAACTTTTGAAGCTTCAAAAACATCAATATAAGAAGCATTAATAAGTAAAGCTCCTAACCCAAAAGTAAAACCAATAAATGGGAAATTGTTTTTATCTAATTTTTTCTTTATTGAAAAAAATGTTTTTTTGATGATATTAAAAATAATTATTAAAAAACTCAAAGTTCCAAAAAACCCAAATTCTCCAAGCCAGCGAAGATAATCATTATCTGTTGCTTCAGTGATTGATGATGGTCCTGTTCCAAGAAAAGGATTTTTTTTGAAAGCATTTATAGCTCTTGGCCATTCAACTTGAAGTCTAGTAGCAAAAGAAATATCAGAAACAACAGTATTTACTGGTTTTAAATTAGCAGAGATTGTTGTTATAAATTCTTCTTTATTTATGTTTGAAATTTTTCCTGATAAAGTTGCTTCTTTTAATTTTTCTTCAACTATTTTTTGTTTAAATTCGTTTAAATTTATTTCATTTTTTATTTCTTTATTTTGATCTTTTAGTTTTATATAAAAAGATCCAGCTGGTAATTCTTTGGTAGTAATTTTTTGACCGATATAAACAGCTCCAGTTTTTTCATCAACTAAAATTGTTCTTATTTGAAAAGTTTTTAAAAATCTTTTAGTTAATTCTCCAGTTGTCAGCATAAGCAAGATAGTTAAAATAATTACGAAAATTGAAAATTTATATTTTTTTATAAAAAATAAAAAAGAAAAAACAGCAATTATATATGCTCCAAAAGATATTCTTGAAGCAGTATAAATCAAAATAATTAGGCTTAATATGAAAAGAAATAAATATTTTTTTTGATTAAACAAAAAATAAAAACTTAAGATTATTGGTATTGAAAAAACTAAAAATGAAGCTAAGTCATAATGTCCGGCAAAAGTAGAGGAGATTCTTGCTTCTGGAGTAAGATATAAAAGATAGCCTTTAGCAAATTCTGGATTCATTGTTTGAACTGCAGGAAAATTTAAAAATTTTTGGCCAATTCCATATAAAACTACTAGCCAAACAGCAATAAAAAAATATTTTATTATTTCAAAAAAATCTTTTTTTGTTTTTACTAAGGAATAGGCAATAAAAAAAACAATCATATATTCAATTCTTCTTAATGAATGAAGAAAACCAAGATGAGGATATTCAATATTTTTTGATATATATATATTCCACAAAAAAGAAGAAAAAACAAAAATCCAAAAAATAGAAAATAAAATAAAAAATCTTTTTTCTAAAACAACTTTTTTTCTTAAAAGCTGAATAAAAAAAATTGAAGTTAAAATAGATAAATATATATCATCAGCTCTTAAAGCGATATAGGTATAATTAATTATTTTAATAGGAATTTTTGGCCATAAAGGAGCAAAAAAAATAAAACCGACAAAAAACCATTTTAAAATATTTTTATCAATAAATTTAATTAATTTTAAAAGCTTCTTCATAAGTATTGATTAAATAATTATTTTTTTTAATTTTTCCAATAATAATAGCTATTAGTGCTTTTAATTTTAATAAAAATTTTAATATTAATAAATTTATTTTAGAATAATGTTTTTTGTAGAAAAATAAAAAACCTTTATATACTTGCAATATTGGAAAAGTTTTTCCGCTTGATGATGCAGATGCTAAATGAATAATTTTTGATTCAGGATAAAAATAAACATTAAATCCAATTTTATTTGCTCGATATAATAAATCTACTTCTTCCATATACATAAAAATTTTTTCATCAAACCCTTTTAATTTATTGAAATAATTTTTTTTTGTTAATATACAAGCTCCTGAAATCCAATCAACTTTTTTTGTTTTTTCTGGGGAAAATCTAGTCAAACCCCAATAATCGCCTTTTAAAAATAAACTAGAAAAAACAACTGGTAAAGTAAAAAAATAAGCAGCTGAAGGTTGAGGAGTTAAATCTTTATTTAATAATTTTGGTCCTAAAAAATGAATTTTTGTTTCATTTTTTTGATAAAAATAAAAAAGTTTTTCAATTGAGCGATTTAAAATTATTGTATCTGAATTAAGAAAAAGAATATATTTTCCTTTAGCATTTTTTACTCCTAAATTGTTTCCTTTTCCAAAACCTAAATTTTGATTTGTTTGAATATAAATTATATGATTTTTTTTGTTTTTTGAATATTCTTCAAGCATTTTTTTTGAACCATCAAAAGAATTATTATCAATAACGATTATTTCATATTTTATTTTTGATTTAAAAAGCGATCGATTTATTGATTCCAAGCAATTTTTTGTTATATTTTTTGTGTTAAAAGAAATAATAATAATTGAAAGATCAATTTTTTTTGTTTTTGCCATTTATATATTATATAATAAAAAAAGTAAAAAAAATTAATGTTAGCTAGCATAGCTCAGTGGCAGAGCAGTCGTTTCATAAGCGACGGGTCGGGGGTTCGAATCCCTCTGCTAGCACTTTAAAAATTGTTTTTTAAAATGAAAAATTTAAATATTATTGACAAAATTAAAAACAAAATTTTTATTCAAGATTATTCAAAAAAACCAATAATTGAAGGAGTAAAAATATTTGATATAAAAAGATTTTTTGGCGAGGATGGTATTTTTGAGGAAGTAACAAGAATTAATGAAAACGGCTGTCTTGAGGTTTTTCCTGAATTTAAATTGCGTCAAATTAATCGTTCAAAAATTTTAGCTGGTGCTGTAAAAGCCTGGCATATTCATTATTATCAAGAAGATATTTGGTATATTGGTCCTGAAGATCATATGATTTTGGGTCTCTGGGATTTAAGAGAAAATTCTTTAACAAAAGATTTAAAAATGAGAATTGTTATGGGTGCTACTTATTCAAAATTGGTTTATATTCCAAGAGGAGTAGCTCATGGAGTAGTTAATATATCGAATAAAGAAGGAACAATTATTTATTTTGTGAATAATCAGTTTAATTTTCAAGATCCTGATGAAAGAAGACTTCCTTGGGATATAATTGGTACTGATTTTTGGCAACCTGAAAAAGGGTAAAAAATGAAAAAAAATATTTATTTAATAAAATTTGGTGGAAGTATTATCACTGATAAAAATTCTCCTTTAAAAATTAATTTTAAAGCAATTGATAATTTAAGTTATCAAATAGATATTATCAAAAAAGAAAATCTTGATTTAAATTTAATTATTGGTAATGGAGCTGGATCTTTTGGTCATTATTATGCTAAAAAATATAAAATCAATGATAATTATGTTAATTTTGAAAATTATGGTTTTTCAAAAGTTAATTTTTCTGTTAGAAAATTAAATTTATTAATTATTGAAAAATTAATTGAAAAAAATATTAGTTGTATTTCTTTTAGTCCTTCTTCTTTTTTGTTTTCAAAAAATAAAAAATTAAAAAAAATTATTATTGAACCGATAATTAATTGTTTAAATCAAAATATAATTCCTCTTGTATATGGAGATATTATTTTTGATGAAAAATTAAATTCAGTAATTTTTTCAACAGAAAGAGTATTTAAAGAATTAATTTTTAAATTAATAAAATTAAATTACAAAATAAAGTTTATTATTTATTGTTCAGATGTTGATGGAATATATGATGAGAATAAAAAAATTATTAATAAAATAAATAAGAATAATTTTTTAGAAATAAAAGAAAAATTGACAAAATATTCTCAAAAATATGATGTTACTGGAGGAATAATTCATAAAATAGAAGAGTCTTTAGAGTTATTTGATAAATTTAGTATTCCTTCTTTAATCTTTAATGCAACAAAAAACAATCAACTGATAAGATTTTTTAGAGGAGAAAAAATAACAGGAACTTTTATAAAATAATTATTTTTTTTAAATTTAATTTTTTAATTTTTATTTTAAAAATCTTTAATATAATATTTTTTTCCTCTTAAATTTTTTGGCAGATATTCTTGATTTATTTTTTTGCCTGTTTGTTTTTCAACAAGCCAAGGATAACGAACATGATTTTTTTCATAACCTAATGATTTCATTACTTTATTTTCAGGGTTTCGAAGATGAAGAGGAATGGGATCAAGATTGATATTTTCTAAATCCTCAAGAGCTTTTTGAATGCCGACAGTTGAGGCAATTGATTTTTTAGCAGTGGCTAAATATGTTGCTGTTTGAGCTAGTATTAATGATGCTTCAGGCATGCCGATCATATGAACAGCCTGCATGCAAGATGTTGCCAAAACCAAAGCAGTAGGCTGGGCGTTGCTGATGTCTTCGCTGGCAAAAATTACCATTCGTCTGGCAATAAAAACTGGGTCTTCACCAGCCTTTATCATTCTTGCTAAATAATGAAGAGCGGCATCAGGATCTCCTCCTCTCATTGATTTTATAAAAGCAGAAATTGTGTCATAATGAGCATCGCCTTTTTTATCATAAAAAATTGATTTTTGTTGAAGAGTATTTTCTATTGTTTTTATATCAATTCTTTTATTTATGTCTGTTGCTAATTCTAAAGCATTTAAAGCAGTTCGGGCATCTCCATGAGAATAATTTATTAAATATTTGATTGCCTCGGTTTCAAATTTGTGATTAGGAAAAAATGTTAAAGCTTTGTCAATAATTTTTTTTATTTCATTATCTTTTAACTGATATAAAACATAAATTTGACATCTTGAAATTAAAGGAGCAATTACTTCAAATCCTGGATTTTCAGTGGTTGCGCCAATTAAAGTTATTGTTCCATCTTCAACATAAGGTAAAAAAGCGTCTTGTTGGGCTTTATTAAATCGATGAATTTCATCAATAAAAATAATTGTTTGATTTTTAGAAAAAAGATTTTTTTCTTTTGATTTTTTAATAATTTCTTTGACTTCATTAATTGTACTTGTCACTGCTGAAAAAGAAATAAATTCAGCTTTGATATATTTGGCTATTAATCTGGCTAAAGTAGTTTTTCCGCATCCTGGCGGACCCCAAAAAATCATTGAGAATATTTTTCCTTTTTCAATCATTTTTCGGATAACGCCGTTTTTTCCAACCAAATGTTTTTGACCAATAAATTCATTTAATGTTTTTGGCCTAAGTTTTTCAGCTAAAGGAGCATCCATAATATTGATATAATTATAAGATATAATTATAAAATTCAAAACTCAATCCGCCGGTTGGCGGACGCCAGCTGGCGGACAAAATGAAAAATAAAAATATTTTTTTTAAGAAATGAGTATAAAAATCATTTTAATCTAATAATATAGAAGAAACAATTTCTTGAAATGTTTTAAAAGAAATAGAGTCTGATTGAGAGATGTCTTCATTGATTAAACCATCTACCCAAACAATATTTTTATCAGAATTAATCTGATATATATGTTCTACTGTATTTTTTGAGCTTTCCCAAACTAAATAAGAGACAAAATGTTTAACTTTATTTTTTCCCATAATTTTATCTGGTAATCTTGTATAAGTAAAATATTCTGGATTTTGTTCTGAAATAGAAATGGTTTCATTAATGTTAAGATTAGAGATTTTATAATAAACACTATTATTGTAATCAAAAATATATTGTAAAGGTTTTTCTTCATAATATCCCTCTAAAATATAACATTGAGACCCATTTTTTTCTTGAATAATAATTCTTATTTCGTTCCACATCGGAGAATGAATGATAGGAGTAAATCGGCTAAGTTTAATATAACAGAGTGAGCCTGAAATATTAAAATTTTGCGGAAATTGAAAAGAAATTCCAAATTTATTATCTTTATAAAGAACTTTTCCACTATCGGTCATTTTTAAATTATTATATTGATTGATTATTGGATAAAGAGTGATTGTTGGAATAATACTTTTAAAAGATTTTTTTTTAGAATTGTTTATTAATCTATTTAAAATATTTAATGATCCTAAATAATATAGAGAGATAGAAAAAAATATGAAGGTTATTATTAATGTTAATTTTTTCATAATATTTTATTTGAAATCCCTAGCATAAGTTTGTGGATTATCTATAATAATTATTAATTATAAAATTCAAAACTCAAAAATAAAAATGAAGATTAATTATCTTAATAAATTAATTAAAGATTTAGAAAAATTAGCAGACAAAGAAAAAGCTAAAGTTTATCAAAGATTTTTTAAAACCGGAAAAGGAGAATATGGTGAAGGAGATAAATTTTTAGGATTAACTGTTCCCCAGGTAAGAATGGTTAGTAAAAGATACGTCAACGAATTAAGTTTAGATGATTTAAAAAAACTGCTTCAAAACAAAATTCATGAATATCGTTTATCTGCTTTATTAATTCTTCGTTTTAAATATGAAAAAGCAGATGAAAAGACAAGAGATAAAATTGTTAATTTTTATCTTAAAAATACTTCTTTTATTAACAACTGGGATTTGGTTGATTTATCTTGTCATTATATTTTAGGGAATTGGTTGCTAAATAAAAAACGAAATATTTTATATAATTTAGTCAATTCAAAAAATTTATGGGAAAGAAGAATTGCTGTTGTTTCAACTTTCGAATTTATTAAAAATAATGATTTTAAAGATACTTTAAAAATTGCTGAAATTTTATTAAATGATAAGCATGATTTAATTCATAAAGCTGTTGGTTGGATGTTGCGCGAAATTGGAAAAAGAAATAAAGAATTGTTGGTAAATTTTTTAAATAAAAATTATCAAAAAATGCCAAGAGTGATGTTGAGATATGCTTTAGAAAAATTTAATGAAAAAGAAAAAAAGAAATATTTAAAAAAATAATTTTTTTTATCTTAATCCCATTTTTTCTTTAACTTCTTTTAAAGTCTGTGAGGCGATAGTTTTTGCTCTTTCTGCGCCGTTTTTAACCACTTTTTCTACATAATCTTTGTTTTGAGCGATTTGACTTCTTTTTTCCTGTATTGGTTTTAATTCTTGATAAATTGCTTCAGCAACAGCGTTTTTTATGTTAACAAATTTTAAAATTCCTTGATGATATTCATCTTTAAATTTTTGATAATCAGATTCTTTTAAAAATAATTTTGCTAATAAAAACAAGGTTTTAACTCCGCCTGTTATTGGACCGCCGGAAATGGTAGCAGTTGGGATGCTTTTAATTTTTTTTCTTATTTCATCAATTGAGTCAGTTAAATTAATATAGCTTCCTTCAACTGATTTGCTCATTTTTCCTTCGCCTTTTAAAGATGGAATATATTCTCCTGGTGTTGAAAAACGTTTTGGTTCAGGAAAATTTGTTCCATAAGTTTGATTCATTTTTCTGGCAATTTCGCGAGTTACTTCTAAATGTGGTTCTTGGTCTATTCCAACAGGAACTAAATTAGCTTTATAAACTAAAATATCAGCTGCCATCAAAACTGGGTAGTTTAAAAGAGCCATAGTATTGTTTTTCGGATATTGTTTGACTTTTTCTTTGTAGGTTGGTAGATGTTGCATCCGGGCAATTGAAACAATTGAGGAAAAATAATAAGCTAGTTCAAAATGTTCGCTTATTTGAGATTGAATAAAAAGAGTTGATTTTTCCGGATTAAGGCCGGCAGCAAGATAGTCAATAATAATTTCTTTTTGATTTGTTTTTAATTCTTGAGGATTATAAGGAGTTGTGATTGTGTGAGCATCAGCAACCATATATAAACATTCATATTCTGAATTATTTTGAAGCTCAATCATTCCCTTGACAGCTCCAAGATAATTTCCTAAATGAAGCCTGCCAGTTGCTCTGATTCCTGATAAAACTCGTTTTTTCATAGTTTTTATTATAAATTATTTTTTTTTAAAAATCTTTACTATCCAAAATAATTGTTGTTGGTCCGTCATTGATAATCTCTACTTGCATATATTCTCCAAATTTGCCTGTTTTAACTGATAGACTTTTTTCCTGAAGTTTTTTGATTAATAATTCATAAAGTTTTTTTGCCTCATCTTCTTTTAATGCTTTAATAAATGACGGCCGGCGCTGAGAAGTGTCGGCACATAAAGTAAATTGGGAGATTAAAAGAATTTCAGCGTTTGTTTGAGATAAATTTAAGTTCATTTTTCCTTGATTATCAGCCATTATTCTTAAATTAGCAATTTTTTCTGCCATTTTTTCAGTAATTTTGTCATTATCGCCCTGGCAAAAACCAACTAAAATCGTATAACCTTTTTTAATTTCTGAAATTAATTTATTTTCAACTGAAACGCTAGCTTTTTTTACCCGCTGAATTACAGCAATCATATTTATTTTAATTTTTAAAGTTTTATTATTTGATAAGGTTGATTTTCGTGATTGCAATCAACACAATAGATTCCAAACATATCGCGAATAATTGTTTTTTCTTTCATTTCAATATCAGGCCAGTTTGGCGGAGCAAGCTTATCATCTCGAGTTATTGGAACAACTTGTTTAAAAATATGCGGTTCTTTTGGTTCAGTTCCTTTAATAAAGTATTCAAAACGAGATTGACAATTTTCTGATCCATCTTCTTTTTTTGTTGCTAAATCTCCAGAGTCCCAGCAGATTTGACGACCAATAACATTTTCTGGTTTTACAGGCCAAAGATCGCTTTGATTTTTTAAGACAAAACTCATTACTTTATTCCAGATTGGCGCAGCGCCTGTGACTCCTGATGTTAGATAAGGATTCATGGGCGAATTATCATTATTTCCAACCCAAACAGAAACTAAAAAATTTGGAGTATAGCCAATTGTCCAATTATCTCTTTTGTCATCAGTTGTTCCTGTTTTGGCAGAAACAGCTTTTCCTGGAATACGCAAAAACGACGATTCTCCAAAAGAAGCTAATCGGGCATTATTATCAAGAAGAATATGAGAGATAATAAAAGCAGTTTCCTCAGAAATTACTTGTTTGCCAACAATTGAAAGAGAGCTTGGACGTTTAATCTGTTTTCTTATATTTAAAACAAAATTATTGTCTTTAAATTGATAAATAGTTTTTCCAAATTTATCTTCGATTTTTAAAATTTCAGTTAATTTTTTTGTTTTTCCTTGATTGGCAAAACTGGAAAAAGCTTCAGATAATTCAGTCATTTTAACTTCGCCTCCTCCAAGAGTTAAAGATAGTCCATAATTTGAAGGATCTTTAAAAGTAGTTATTCCAAAAGCAGATGCTGAAGCAATAAACTCTTTAACTCCATTTAAAGCAAGCATTTTGACAGCCGGTATATTATAAGAATTTCCAAGAGCAAAACGAAGAGCTGTTGGTCCATGAAATTTTCCATCATAATTAACTGGACAATAAGCATTTGGTTGTCCTCCTGCAATAAAACAAGTTGGTTGATCAATAAAAATCGTTCCGGCAGTCACTAGTTTTCTATCAATTCCAACAGCATAATTTAATGGTTTGATTGCTGAACCAGGCTGGCGAAGAGCAGTAGTGACGTTAAAAGCTCCGCTTCCACTGGCAAAATAATCAACAGATCCAACCATTGCTAAAATTTCTCCGGTTGGCGGACGAGTGACTAATAAAGCTCCATTTGAAACATTTAAATAAGATATTTTTTCTAATTCTTCTTTTAAAATTTTTTCTGTTTCTTCTTGAATTTCTAAATCAAGAGTGGTCGTTACTTTTAATCCGCCTTTTTCTACAGTGTCAACACCATATTTTTCTTCAAGAATTTTTTTTACATAAAAAACAAAATGAGGCGCTTTAATATTGTTAGTTAATGGTTTTATTTCAATTTTTTTATTAATATTTTTTTCGTATGTTTTTTTATCAATATATTTTTCTTCAAGCATTCTTTTTAAAACTTGATTTTTTCTTTTTGAAGCTAAATCTGGGTTATAATAAGGAGAATAAAGCGATGGTGCTTGAGGAAGACCAGCCAAAAAAGCAGCTTCATTAAGTGATAATTTTTTAGCTGATTTTTTAAAATACATTTGACTGGCTTGTTCTATTCCATATGCTGATCCTCCATATGGAACTTGATTTAAGTACATTTCTAAAATTTCATTTTTTGTATATATTCGTTCAATCCATAAAGCTAAAATAATTTCTCTTATTTTTCTTTTTATAGTTCTTTCAGGAGTTAAAAGAGCAGATTTAACTAATTGTTGAGTAATAGTTGAACCTCCTTGAATTTTTTTAGTGAATAAAGTTTCTTTGATAGCTCTTGCTATTCCTCCAAAAATTGATATTCCGCTGTGCTTATAAAAATCTTTGTCTTCAATAGCAATTGTTGCCTGAGAAACATATAAGGGTAAATCTTTTAGTTTTGTTGGAATTCGATTTTGTTCTTTATATATTTGATAAAGAAGCTTTCCATTTCTATCATATATTTCAGTTGAAAGAGGAGTAATTTGATAATTTTTAAGTTGATAAGGATTTGGAAGATTATAAAAAATATAAAATAAAAAAAATATTATAAGAGTTATTAAAAAAACAAAAATAATTTTTTTTAAATTTTTTTTTATAAATTCAAATATTTTTTTCATTTTGTTTTTGGAAAAAGCGGAGTAATTTTTTTAATTTTATTTTTAGTTATTGATAATATTTTTTCTGCAGTTTGAGGAATAAACGGCTGTAAATTAAAAGCAATATTATTTAAAACATCAAAAGATTTTATTAAAAAATCTTTTCTTTCATTTTTTGTTTTTTTCCATGGAGCAAAATCATCAATTAATTTATTTAAATTCTTAATTTTTTTCCAAAGATATTCTAAAACAAGATTAAATTCGAAATTATCAAAAAGTTTAATAATTTTGTCATCTATTTTTTGTTTATTATTGTTTTTTATTATTAATTCATCTTTTTCAGCTAAATTGGTCAATCTAGAAACTAAATTGCCAAGTTCATTAGCTAAATCAGATTTGTATATTTCATCCAATCTTTTAAGAGAAAAATCGCCGTCTTCAAAAGGAGAGATTTCTCTTAATAAGTAATATCGAAGAGCATCGCTTCCGTATTTTTCTATAACTTCAAACGGATCAATGACATTGCCTAATGTTTTTGACATTTTTTGGCCGTTAACAGTGAAATAGCCATGAACAAATATTGATTTTGGAAGCGGTAAATTAGCAGAAAGCAAAAATGCCGGCCAGTAAATAGCATGAAATCTAGTAATTCCTTTGCCAATAACATGAATATCAGCCGGCCAGATATTTTCATTAACTCCGCTTCGGTAAACATTTAAAGCATCAAACCAAACATATATCCTTTGAGTTGAATCTCCAGGTACAGGAATACCCCAGTTTTTAGCTCTTTTATTTGAACGGGAAATACTTATATCTTCAAGAGGTTTTTTTAAAAAAGATAAAACTTCATTTTTTCTTTTTTCTGGATAGATTTTAATTATATTATTAGAAATTATTTCAATAATTTTTTTTTGATATTTTGATAATTTAAAAAAATAATTTTCTTCATTTATGATTTCTAATTTTTTTCCTGGATGTTCAGAACATTCATTATTTATTAATTCATCTTCTGTGTAAAAAGCTTCACAGCCAAGACAATATAATCCTTGATAGTTTTTTTTATAAATATCATTTTTGCATCTTAGCCAAAGTTCTTGAGAAGATTGAAAATGTTTTTTATCAGTGCTTTTTTGAAAAATATCAAAATGAGTATTTAGTTTTTCTAAAAGTTTTTTAAATAAAAGAGCATTTTTATCTACATATTCTTTTACTGAAAGATTATTTTTTTCTGCTGCTTGAACATTTTTTAAAGCATTTTCATCACTTCCAGTAAGAGTGATGACTTTTTTACCAATTATTTTATAAAATCTTGCTATTACATCAACCTGGACAAATTCTAATGCATGACCAATATGAGGAGAAGCATTAACATAAGGAATAGCTGCTGTGATATAAAAAGGTTTGTTCATAAATATAAATTATACTAAAAACATCTAACATCTAACATTTAACTTCTAACATCTAATGTATAACATATAACGTGTAATCGTAACTTTAGAAAGTTTAGCGGGTTTTTAAGAGTTTAGAGAGTTTTATTGTTTTTTTTAGTTTTGAGTTAATTAAATAGGATCCCCGCTTTCGCGAGGATGACAAAAGAAAAAATATTTAGGATGATAAAAAAATAATAGGAATAACAATTAATCTGAGGACTATCCTCGGAATGACAGTTCTTTTGATATCTGTCTTTTTTTTGAGTTTTTAATCTTTTATTAACATGAAGATAACAGTAAAAAGACTAATAGTTAAAATTATGTTTACAGGTTCAAAAATTTTTAAAACAAGAAATATTGAAAAAACAAAAAAGAATGAGGTAAAAAAAACAGAATATTTGTTATTTTTAGTAAATAATTTTAATATTAAAAAAATAGTTAAATTGATAATAAATAATAAAAAAAATATAATTGACCAATGAAAAGGCGGAATATAAATAATAATTAATGAAATTAATAACAACAAAAAAAGTATTGCAAGTGACATAATTATTTATTATAATGTTTTAATATGATTAAATTACCAGATAATAAACAAAAAATAATTGAAATGTTTGCTCAAAACAAAGGAGATACAGGTTCTCCTGAGGTTCAGATAGCTTTATTATCATATAAAATACAAAAATTGGTAGAGCATCTTGAAGAAAATAAAAAAGATAATCATTCACGAAGAGGATTATTAAAAGTTATTGCTAAAAGAAGAAGAATTTTAAACTATCTTCAAAAACTTGATGAAAAAAGATATAAAAGATTAATCAAGGAATTAGATCTTAAAAAATAATTTTTTTATGAATATATTTGAAGACTCTCTTGAAATAAACGGTCAAAAATTAACTCTTCAATTTGGAAAACTAGCTCAAGCAGTTGATACATCTGTTTATGCTAAATTAGGCGATACTGCTGTTTTGGTGACAATAGCAGTTGGTCCTGAAAATTCAAACATTGATTATTTTCCTTTAACTGTTGAATATGTTGAAAAACTTTATGCTGGCGGATTAATAAAAGGATCCCGCTGGGTGAAAAGAGAAGGACGCCCATCAGATGAGGCTGTATTAACAGCTAGAGTTGTTGATAGATCAATAAGACCTCTTTTCCCAAAAACATACAAAAAACAAGTTCAAATTGTTGTTACTCTTTTATCTGTTGATGGAGTAAATGATCCGGCTGTTTTATCTTGTATTGCTACATCAGCTGCCTTATCAGTTTCTTCGATTCCTTGGAATGGACCAATATCAACATTAAGAATAGGATATGTTAGTGTTAATAATAATGGTGAATCACAATTAATTTTGAATCCAACAGAAACAGAAGAAGAATTTTCAAGTCTTGATCTTTTGGTTTCTTCAACTAAAGAAAAAGTTTTAATGATTGAAACAAAAGCTAATATGATTGATGACAAAATAATTCAAGAAGGAATTGAAATGGCAAAAAAAGAAGGAATTAAAATAATTGATTTTATTGAAAAAATTACAAAAAAAATCGGTAAGAAAAAGGATGTTGTGCCAGATGAGCAGGATTATTCTGAAATTATTAAATTAATTAAAGAAAAATATAAAAAAACTCTTGATCAAGCTTTAAAACAAGCAATAGAAACAGCTGGAAGTGAAGATAAAATGCTTCAAGAAATAATTAATTCAATTTATGAAGATTTAGACAAAAAATATGATTTAAAACAAATTAATACAGCAATTACTAAATATAATTATGATCAAATTAGAAAAAATATTTTAGAAAAAAAACAAAGACCAGATGGAAGAAAAATTGATGAAGTGAGAAAACTTTATGTTGAAGTTTCAGTTTTGCCTCGAACTCATGGTTCAGCTATTTTTCAGCGAGGGCAGACACAAATATTATCAATTACTACTCTTGGATCAACTACTTTAGAACAATTAATAGAAGGTCCAGAAGGAAAAGAAGCAAAAAGATATATTCATCATTATTCTGATGGACCATATTCTTACGGCCAGGTTGGTAAAATGATTGGTCCTTCAAGAAGGGCAATTGGCCATGGAGCTTTAGCTGAAAAAGCTATTGAACCGGTTTTGCCAAATCAAGAAGAATTTCCTTATGCAATAAGGGTAGTTTCTGAAATATTATCTGAAAATGGTTCTTCATCTATGGGAAGCGTTTGTGGTTCGTCATTATCATTAATGGATGCAGGTGTTCCTTTAAAAGAAGCAGTTGCTGGAGTTGCGATGGGATTAATGAGTAAATCTGATGATGAATATGTAATTCTAACAGATATTATTGGTCTTGAAGATTTTTCAGGAGAAATGGATTTTAAAATTGCTGGTACAAAAGATGGAATAACCGCTATTCAGCTTGATGTTAAAAATAAAGGATTAACAAAGAAAATGATTGCTGATATTTTTTCTCAAGCAAAAAAAGCAAGATTGGAAATACTTGAGGCAATGAATAAAGTTATAAACAAGCCAAGAAAAGAAATATCTCGATATGCACCAAAAGTTGTTGTTTTAACTCCGCCTCTTGATAAAATTGGAGAAATTATTGGTCCGGGAGGAAAAAACATCAGAGCATTAATTAGCAGAACTCAAACAGATATTAATGTTGATGATCAGGGCAGAGTAACAATAAGCGGTTTAGATAGAGATAAAGTAGATGAAGCAGTTGATTATATTAATAATATTACTCGTGTTATTCAAGTTGGAGAAGAATTTATGGGAGAGGTTAAAAGAATTTTGCAATTTGGTGCTTTTGTTGAGATTGCGCCGGGAAAAGAGGGATTAGTTCATGTTTCTAAAATGGGAAAAGGTTTTGTAAAAAATCCTTTTGATGTAGTGAAAATTGGACAAAAAATTCGTGTTCGGGTTTATGAAATTGATAATATGGGAAGAATAAATCTTCAAATGATATAAAAACTTTCTGTTTAATTTTGTTTAAGTTGATTTTTATTTTTTATCTCAGTAAAATCATCTATATATGTCAAGAAAAAAATCTTTAGTAAAAATTCCTTTTTTTAAATTTAAAATAAATAAGTTTACTATTTTTAATATTTTAGGGTTTTTTTTGATAGGATTATCTTTATTGATGTTTTTATCTTTTTCTAAAAGTTTTTCAAGCGAAAATTCAGGAAAATATCTTTTTTTTCTTAATAATTTTTTAAAAAAAGAGTTTGGTGGATTATCTATTTTTTTGCCATTAATAATTATTTTATTTTCAATTCATTTTTTTAACAGTAAAAAATTAAAATTCATAAAACCAAATATTACTTTTGGATTATTGATGGTTTATATTTCTTTGCTTGGAGTTTTTAATTCAGGAGAAAAGGGAAAATTAATATTTGAAAATTTAGTTTTTTATTTTTCAAAGATTGGCGCTTTATTGATTTTATTTATCTCTTTTTTTATTGGTTTAGTTTTATTTTTTGATACTTCAATCGATGTTTTTTTGATATATATATATAATTTATTAAAGTCAATAATTTTATTTTTTAAAACTTATTTATTTAAAAACAAAAAAGATAAGTTTTTATTAAACAATCTTAAAAAAAATGAACCTCAATTAATTACAGATAAAAAGAACGAACAAAAACAAAAACAAGAAATTTTGCCAATATTTAATCAAAAACAACAAATTTCTTCATTTGTTTTTAACGAACAACAACAAGAAAAAAAAGATATTTATATTAAACCTTTATCATTATCTCAAAAAACATCAACATGGATTTATCCTCCATTATCTATTTTATCTGATATAAATAATAATCAAGCTGACTATGGAGATGTTAATCGAAATGCTATGATAATTGAGCAAACTTTAGATAGTTTTGGAATAAGAGCTAAAGTTGAAGATGTAAATAAAGGACCAACAGTTACCCAATATGCTATTGCAATCGCAATGGGAACTAAATTATCTAAAGTTACTGCTTTAGCTAATAATTTAGCTTTATCATTAGCCACTACAACAGGACAAGTAAGAATTGAAGCTCCAATTCCTGGAAGATCTTTAGTTGGAATAGAAATACCAAATATTAAACCAGCCATTGTAACTCAAAAAGTAATTCTTTCTTCATCAATTTTTTCTTCAAACAATGATCCTCTTTTAGTTCCTTTAGGACTTGATGTTTCTGGAAATCCAATTGCTGATTCAATATCTCGAATGCCTCATGTATTAATTGCTGGAGCAACTGGTTCAGGAAAGTCTGTTTTGCTTAATTCTTGGATTTGTTCATTTTTATTTAGAACAAGACCTGATCAATTAAGGCTTATTTTAGTTGATCCAAAAAGAGTTGAATTATCAGTTTATAATGATGTTCCTCATCTTTTAACTCCTGTAATTGTTGAAGCTGAAAAAATTATTTCTGCTTTAAAATGGACAGTAAACGAAATGGAGGCAAGATATAAATTATTTGCTCAATATGGAGTAAGAAACATTGAAAGTTATAATCAATTAAAAGATGTTGAAAAAAAACCTTATATAGTTTTTGTAATTGATGAATTGGCAGACTTGATGATTTTTGCTCCAGGAGAAGCAGAAGAATTAATCACTAGAATTGCTCAAATGGCTAGAGCAACAGGAATACATTTAGTTTTAGCTACCCAACGTCCTTCTGTTGATGTTATTACTGGTTTAATGAAAGCAAATATACCAACAAGAATTGCTTTTAATGTTTCTTCTATGATTGATTCAAGAGTAATAATTGATAGTCCTGGAGCAGAAAAGCTTTTAGGTAAAGGAGATATGCTTTATCTTCCGCCTGATAAAGCAAAACCAATCAGAATCCAAGGTCCATTCATAACAGAAAAAGATGTTCATAATTTAGTTAAGTTTTTAAAAGCTCAGGTTCCTGAAGTTCATTATACTGAGGAGGTCACAGAACAGCCTGTGACTTTAAAATCAAGCAGTGGTACAATTTCTATTAATGGAGGAGATAAAGATCCTCTTTTTAATCAAGCACTTGAAATCATTATGCAACAAGACAAAGCATCTGCATCTCTTCTTCAAAGAAGACTTTCAATTGGTTATGCCAGAGCGGCTAGAATTTTAGATCAAATGGAAGCAGAAGGATATGTTGGTCCAGCTGAGGGTTCAAAGCCAAGAGACGTGATAAAAAGACAGGTTGAAAATAAAGAAAATCATTAAAAATAACTCAAAACTCAAAAGTCAAAACTCAAAACTAAAAACAATAAAACCCGCTAAATTCTCTACTAAACTCATAAAATAAATAATAGACTTGGAAAACTAATTTTTAATAAATTAATTTTTATTCAATAATTAATAATTTAATAAATTAATAAAAAAATATTTAATTATTATTAAATATCAAAAAAACTAAAAAATCTTTAATCTTTAATATTTTTTTAATATATTTATCCTTTTATCATTTAATTTCAACTCGCTAAATTTTTTAAACTCGCAAAACTAATTTAATAAGAAAAATAAAAAAAGATCCTGGAACAAGTTCAGGATGACACAAATGTTAAATGTTAGACGTTAGAAGTTAGTTATTAGTTGTTTTTATCTCAAATATTTTTCAATATTTTCTTCATGTTCTTTAAGAGTGGTGGCGTAGTGCATATTTTTGCCTTGACTATCTGAAATATAATACCAATATGGTGTATTTATATCAGCATTAGCAACTGCTTCAATTGAAATTATTCCAGGATTACAGATAGGTGTTGGTGGTAATCCTTTGTTGATATAAGTATTATAATCTGAATTTATTTTTAAATCATCATAAGTTAAATATTTTTTCCACCAAGTTTTTTCGTTTATTTGATATCCTAAAGCATATTGAATTGTTGCATCAACTTGAAGTGGCCAATTATTTTTTAATCTTTTTAAAAGAATTGAAGCAACAATTTGTTTATCTCTTGATTTTTTAGCTTCTTTTTCAACAATAGATGCTAGAATAATTAATTCTTTTTCTGTTAATCCTTTTTTTTGAGCTTTTTTTATTATTTCTTGATTAACTTTATTTTTATAATTATTTTTTAATATTTTAATTATTATGTCAACATTAGCATTTTTTGGAATAAGATAAGTATCTGGAAACATGTATCCTTCTTGAGCTTTTTTTATAAATTCAATTTCTTCAATGTCAAATTTTTTGCTTAAAACTTTTGCCATTTCCTCAACTCTTGTTCCTTCAATTAAAGTTACCCATATATCAAGAGTACCATGAGTTAGATTTTCAGCTATTTGATAAGCGTTCATTGAAGCAGATAATCTAAAATCACCTGCTTGAATTTTTTTTTCAATACCAAGTTGTTTTACTATCAAATAAAAAATGATTTTGCTTCTTATTAATTCTTCTTTAGCTAAATTATCAATTATTTTTTGAAGAGGTTGTCCTGGTAGAATAACAAAGATTTTTGTTTTTGTACTATTTTTATTAACAGGCAATGAGCCTTGTTTATAAAAAATATAAAAAAATATAATAATTAAGAAAAATATTAAGAAAATTAAATTAATTTTTTTCATTTTTCAATATTAAAAATTGGTAAATTTTTTAAAGTTATTTCTGCTTCTTTTAATCTATATTTATTGCTTGAATAAAAAATCATTATTGGTTCATTTTTTTCTATATTATGATCTAATTTTTTTAATAAATAAATTCCTGCTTTTTTGTCTTTTGGTGATCCTAATAATTTTGCTATTGTATTTAAATTATAATTATTTATATCTTTTATTCTGCCTGATATAGAAGAAATAATTTCTTTTTTAAATTCTGCAAGTTTTAAATTTTCCCAGGAAATATTTTTATCTCCTTTTTGAGCATTAACTATTTCTCTAAATTTTTTTAATGCCTGTCCTGATTTAAGAATTTTTAATGCTTCTTCCTCTCCATTAATATTTTTTAGTCCTTTTTCTTTAAAACAAATATCAAGAAGCATACCGGCAAGTCTTAAAGCTTTTGCTTCTAGTCTTAAAGGTCTATCTTTATGTTGTTCTAATACATATAAAACATCTCTTGCTTCAAGAATTGGCCCTATTCCTTTACCTGCTGGTTCAAGCATTTCATTAATATCAATGACAGTTTTTATACCAAATTTTTTTGCTAAATTTTCAAATTTATCAGCAACTTTTTTTGCATCAGAAAAATGACGTATTTTAGCAGTTTTTCCAATAGGTAGATCAAGAGCTAAATGAGTAGTACCAGCAGCTATTTTTTTAGCCATAACTGAAATAATTATTTTGTCAAATGATTCAAAAGATAAAGGTTCTTCAACTCTTATTATTACATCATCAGCTGGAGCAATTCCTAATTTTCCATTCCATGCTATACATCCTCCAATTTCATTGACTATTTTTTCAATTTCTTTTGGGGAAAATTCAACAGAAGCAATTGACTCCATAACATCAGCGGTTCCAGCCGGAGTAGTGATGGCTCGAGAAGAAATTTTTGGAATTTTAAAACCAGCTGAAGCAATAATTGGGACAATTATCATAGTTGTTCTAGTTCCGGCAATTCCGCCAACACTATGTTTATCAGCTACAATTCCTTTAAATTTTAATTTATTGCCAGTCTCAACCATTGCTTTTGTAAAATAATAAAGTTCTTCAGATGAATATCCTTCTTTAAAAGAAGATGCAACAAAATAAGTAGTTAATATATCGCTTAAATTTTCTTTAGCAATTTCATCCATTATAGTATATATTTCTTTATAAGTTAATTTTTTTCCTAAAAGTTTTTTTTGAATTGCTTTGATAGCGATTATTTTTTTTGTGTCCTTATGTTTATTCATATTGATTATATAATTCTATAATTTTTTTTTGATATTCTTTTACTTTTAATAATATTTTAACAATTAAATATATTTCTTTCACATTAATAATCCAACAAATAAATAAATATAAAACAAAAAATATAAAAAAAGTAATTATTAAAAGAAAAAAAACGTTTATAGAAAATGAAGTATTGAATATTAATCCGTCTAAAAATCTCATTAAAAAGTAGGCGATAAAAGCAGAAATAAGAGAACTAATAAAAATTTTAAAAATCGAATAAAAAATATTTTTTATATCAAAACAATTTAATTTTTTATTTAAAATAAAAAATAGAATACTACTATTTAAAAATATAGAAAAAGAAAAAGAAATAGCTAAAGCATAAACTGGTAATTTAAAATAAAAAACAAATAAAAAACTTAAAATAATATTAGAAAAAATAGCAATAAGACTTATTAAAAAAGGAGTTTTGCTGTCAATCATCGCATAAAAACTTCTAGTTAGAAGATAATATATAGAATGAAACGGTAATCCTAAAGAAAAAAAAGAAAGAGTTATGGCGGTATCGTTAGTTGCTTGCCAATCAAATTTTTGACCGCCAAAAAAAACTCTTACTAATGGAGTTCTAGCAAAAATAAAAAAAACAGCAATAGGAATAATAATAAAAAAAATATTTAAAATTGATTGAGTAATAATATTTTTGAATTCGTTAATTTTTTTTTCTTTATAAACTTCAGTTAGATAAGGAAGCGAAGCTTGACCTAAAGCAATACCGATAACTGAAACAGGTAAAAGCTGAAGATGTTGAGCAAAATAAAATATAGTATATGATCCTGATTTAAGTAATGATGCTAAAATTAAATCGATTGTTGCATCAATTTGAGCAGTAATAACGGTTAGAGTTCGAGGAATTATTATTTTAAAAAAATCAATTAATGCTTTAGTTTTTTTAATAATTAATTGATATTTGAAGTCAGTATATTTTATAATTGGTATTTGAATTAAAAGCATAATAAAACTACCAAAAACTACTCCAAAAATTGGCGCTAAAAGATTGAGTTGATTATGTAAAAATAATGTAAAAATAATAATACTTAAGTTATATAAAACAGGCGCTAATCCTGAAAGAAAAAAAATTTTGTTTGCTTGTCCAATTCCGGTTAATATGCTTCCAACAATAAAAAAAGGAAGTTGTCCAATAAGAAGAATCCGCGAAAACAAAATAACTGTTTGAATTTTTTCTTGAGAAAAACCAGGAGTAATAAAAGTAATAATTGGTTTTAAAAAAAGATTAATAATAAAGATAAATATTGTCAAAACAAGGAAAATAATATTAATAATTGAAGAAATGTTTATTTTTAATTCTTCTTTATTATTTTTATAATTAAGGTAAATAGGAATAAAAGAAGTGGTTAAGGCACCAGTTATTAGAATTTCAAAGATTAAATCTGGAATTTTAAAACTAGCAAAAAAAAGATCAAGTTGTTCTTTGGAAAAATAAGTAGCTAAAATTCTGTATCTTAAAAAGCCGGATATTGAGGTCAAGATAATCATTGATGAAATAATTAAAGCTGAAGAAAAAATACTTGTTTGTTTAGCAAAAATAAAATCAGAGGTTTTTTTAAAAAACTTATTCATAGACTTATTATAACTGATTTTCTTCTTGACAATTTGATTTTTTTGGTGAATAATGGTTTTATATGGTGTTTTTTGGTGAATATCAATTATCTTTTACTTCTCCAGGTCGTCTTGTTTTGCCAAAAAGAATTCGTGATCTTCTTAAAGGTAATATTTTTATTTTAGGAAAAGGATTTGATAATTGTCTTTCGGGATATGATAAAGAAGATTGGGAAAAAAGAGCTCAGGCTTTGTTTAATTTTTCTCTTATTCAAAAAGAAAATTTATTAAGACAAAGATTTTTATTTTCTTCTATTGTTTATTTAGAAATTGATAGTCAAGGTAGATTTATTATTCCAAAAAATCTTTTGAGCCACGCTGATTTAAAAGAAGAAGCATTAATTGTTGGAGTGGGCGATCATTTTGAGATTTGGAATCCGAGAAAATGGAAAGAATATCAAAAGAGTTTTTAAGATTTTCTATGCACACACCAGTACTTTTACAACAAGCGATTGAAAAGCTAAATATTAAGCCTAATGGATTATATATTGATGCTACTTTTGGCGAAGGAGGATATAGTAAAGAAATTATCAATAAGGGTGGAAAAGTTTTGGCAATTGATTTAGATAAAGAACAATTATTAAAGAAAAAATCTGAATTTTTACAAGACAAAATTATTTTTCTTCAAGGAAATTTTTCCCAAATTGAAGAGATTGCCAAAAAAAATAATTTTTATCCAGCTGATGGCATTGTTTTTGATTTAGGATTGTCAATGGAGCAGATAAAAAATTCCAGCAGAGGTTTTTCTTATAAAAATGAAGATGAGATTTTAGATATGAGAATAGATATTAATCAGAGTTTAAAAGTTGTTGATTTAATTAGAAAAAAATCAGCAGAAGAACTTGAAGAAATTTTTTCTAAATACAGCGAAGAGATAAATTCAAAAAAAATTGCTTTGGAAATAAAAAAAAGAAAAAGAATAGAAAAAGTAAAAGATTTGCTTAAAGCAATTGATAAAGCTTTAGGATTTAAATCAGAAAAAACTTACAGTCGGATATTTCAGGCTTTGCGAATTGCGGTCAATAATGAATTTGAAAATTTAAAAAGAGGATTAAAGGGCGCATTAAATATTATAAAAAAAGAGGGAAGGATTGTTGTTGTTTCTTTTCATTCGCTTGAGGATAGAATTGTTAAAAATTTTGTTAGAGAAAATAATTTAAATTTTTTAGAAAAAAAACCAATTAAAGGCGTTTTTTCTTATGAAAGAAGCGCTAAATTAAGAACAATAATTTTATGAAAAAAATAAATTTTTTAATTGGAATAATTATTTTTTTATTTGTTTTTTTTAATTTGTCTTTTTTTTATTTATCAATTAAATTAAGTGATGAAATATCTTTTTATGAAAAAAAAATTGAAAATATTCATCATGAAAACATTAATTTAGAAAAAAAATTATCAGAAATTTCTTCTTTAGAATATGCAAAAAAAACCGCTTCTAATTTTGGCTTAACAGAAAAACCTAAAATATATTTTTTAGAAAATTTAAAATATGCTTTAGTAGTTAAAGAATGAAAACAAAATTATTATTTTTATTTTTTTTATTTTTTTTTGTTTTAATTATTTTTAAACTCTTTTATATTCAAATTATTTCTCCTTATAATTTTAAATATGATTTTTATTTAAAATCAAAAAAACTTCTTCCTGAAAGAGGAAAAATATACGATGTTAAAAAACAACCATTAGTTTTAAATCAAAATTCTTATCTTTTATATTTAGAACCAAAAAAAATAGATGACAAATTAAAGTTAATTAAATTTTTAAGTGATAAATTAGAAATACCTGAAGCTTCTCTTGAGGCAAAAATAGATGAAAGCAAACAATGGCTTGCAATAACTTCAGGGATTGATGAAGAAAAAAAAAATCAAATTGATAAATTAAAATTGAATGGAATTGGTTTTGAAAAACAATTTAAGCGTTATTATCCAGAGTCTTCTTTATCCGCTCACTTGCTTGGTTTTGTTGGAAAAAATAAAGATGGAGAAAATATTGGTTATTTTGGAATAGAGGGTTTTTATAATCAAGATTTAAGTGGTATGCCAGGTTTACTTCAATCAGAAAGAGATCTTTTTGGAAAACCTATATTTATTGGTGTTCAAAATATTATTAAACCTGAAAATGGAAGAGATTTTGTATTAACAATTGATAAAACTATTCAAGAAATTACTAAAAAAAAATTAAACGAAGGAATAGAAAAATATCAAGCAAAAAGCGGATGTGTAATTATTGCTAATCCTTACACAATGGCAATTTTATCTTTGGTTTGTCTTCCTGATTATGATTTAGATAAATATTATCAGTTTTCAGAAGATTTTTTTCGTAATCCAGCAATCTCAGATGTTTATGAACCAGGATCAATATTTAAGCCTTTAATTATGGCAATTGGAATTGAAGAAAAAAAAATAAAACCAAACGATATTTATAATGAAGAGGGTCCAATTAAAATAGGCGAACATAAAATAAAGACTTGGAATGATAAATATGAAGGAAAAATCACAATGACAAGAATTTTAGAAAAATCTTCAAATGTTGGCATGGTTTATATTGGAGAAAAATTGGGAAGAAACAAACTTTACGATTATATTTATAAATTTAATTTTGATAAATTGACCCAAATTGATCTTCAAGGTGAAACTTCTGGGTTTATTAAACCAAAATCTCAATGGTATGATATAGATTATGCAACAGTTACTTTTGGTCAAGGAATAGCCATTACTCCAATATCAATGATTAGAGCTTTTGCTTCAATTATTAATGGAGGTTATTTAATGAGACCATATATTGTTGACACAATTATCTCTCAAAAAGAAGAAATAAAAATAAAACCAAAAACAGAAAAGAAAATTTTTTCAGAACTGACAAGCGAAATTTTAAAAAAAATGCTTGTTTCAACTGTTGAAAATGCTGAAGCAAAATGGGACAGGCCAAAAAATATAAAGATTGGAGGCAAGACGGGAACAGCTCAAATACCAATAAAAGGCCAATATGATCCCTCAAAAACAAATGCTTCTTTTATTGGTTTTGGGCCGGCTGATAATCCAAAATTTATTATATTAGTCGCATTAAAAGAACCAAAAACATCTCCTTGGGGTTCAGAAACAGCAGCGCCAATATTTTTTGAAATTGTTAAAGAGCTTATAGTATACTATGGAATAACACCAGATAATTAATTTTTAATTTTCAATTTTTAATTTTAATGTTAAGAAAAATAAAAAATTTTTTTCATTTAATTGAGGCTTTGATTGCTAATATTATTTATAGTTTTCCATCAAAAAAAATAAAAGTTATTGGTGTTACTGGAACAGATGGCAAAACAACAACGACAAGTTTTCTGGCTCATCTTTTAAAACAATCAGGAAAAAAAGTTTCTTTTGTTTCAACTGTTTATGCTCAAATTGCCGATAAAATTTATGATACTGGTCTTCATGTGACTACTCCTTCGTCATTTATGATTCAGCGTTTTTTAAATAAAGCAGTAAAAAATAAAGATGAATTTTTTGTTTTAGAAACCACTTCTCATGCTTTGGATCAAAATCGAGTTTGGGGAGTGAATTTTGAGATTGGAGTTTTGACAAATATCACTCATGAGCATTTAGATTATCATAAAACTTATGAAAATTATGTTAAAGCAAAATGTAAGTTATTAAAAAATTCAAAAATAATTGTTATTAACCAAGAGGATAATTCTTATAAATATGTCTTAAATCAAATTAAAAATTCAAAATTAAAAATTCAAAATTATAATTCAAAACTAAAAATTTTAGATAAAGTACCTAATTTGACAAAATTTAATCGTTTTAATTTTTCAGCTGGTTATCAAGTGGCAAAAATTTTAAATATCAGCGATGATGATTTTTTAAAAGCAGTTAAAACTTTTAAGCTTCCTCAAGGAAGGCTTGACTTGATTTATGATAAAGATTTTAAAGTGATTATTGATTTTGCCCATACTCCAAATGCTTTTAAAGAACTTTTGCCTGAGATAAAAAAAATTTATTTGAAAAAAAGTGGGCGGTTGATTCATGTTTTTGGATCAGCTGGACTTCGCGATTCTTCAAAAAGGCCTTTAATGGGCAGATATTCAAGTCAGTATTCTGATTATATTATTTTGACTGAAGAAGATTATCGGACTGAGGATCCAAAAAAAATCTGCCAGCAAATTGCTTCTGGATTTATTAATAAGAAAATTAATTACGAGACGATTATTAATAGAAAAGAAGCAATTAAAAAAGCTTTAAAAATGGCTAAAAAAAATGATGTTGTTTTGTTGACTGGCAAAGGCCATGAAAAAAGTTTGTGCCGGGGAAAAAAAGAATATCCTTGGAGTGATTATGAGGCGGTTAAAGAAATATTAAAAATTAATTAGTTTAGCGGGTTTAGAGGGTTAGCGAGTTTAAAATATGTTTTTTAATTCTAATTTAAAGATATTTACTTCTTTTTTAATCAATAATAATTATTTTCTTGCTGGTTTTGGAACAAAAGAATTAGGCGATGGAAGAAAAAGCGAAAACTTAATTTCTTTTTTTAAAAAAAACAATATTAATTTTTCCAAAATTATAGTACCAAAACAAATTCATTCAACTAATGTTTATTTTTATCAACAAGCTACAAATCCATTTTTAGTTGAAAAGATAGAAGATATTGATGGTCTGATAACTAAGGAAAAAGATGTAGTTTTAACAGTAATAACAGCTGACTGTGTGCCAATAATTTTTATTGAAGAAAAAGAAAAAATTATTGGTATTTCTCATCAAGGCTGGAGGGGAAGCATCAAGCGGATGAGCCAAAAAATGATTGATAAGGTGATTGAGGCAGGAGGAAAGATTGAAAATTTAAAAATATTGATTGGACCGTCAATTGGGGATTGTTGTTATGATGTTAAGGAAGAGCGGTATTATCAGTTTAAAGAAGAATTTGACAGCTATTCAGAAAAAATTTTTCGGTTTTTTAAAGGAGGATGGCATTTGAGTTTGGCTAAATTGAATTATTTATTGCTTATTGATAAAGGAGTTAAAAAGGAAAACATCGATTTTTTTCCATTTTGCACAAATTGCGACAAAAAAAGATTTTTTTCTTATCGAAGATATAAAAGGAAAAAAAATGAAGAATATGGAGAGATGGTGAGTTTTGTGTTAAGAAAATTTTAAAGCTTTTAAATCTTTTTATTTTTATTTTGATATAATTTTATTCTAATGATTCATACTATCAAATCAATCTTTTTTTTAGGAATAAAAGGGGTGGCGATGGCGAATCTGGCAGTAATTTTGAAAAAAATGGGCAAAAATGTCAGCGGAGTTGATTTAGAAGAAGAGTTTATTACTGATAAGCTGCTTAAAGAAAATAATATTCATTTTCAGACAAACTTTGATAATCTTCCAGAAAACATTGATCTTTTTGTTTATTCAGCTGCTCATCAGGGTTTAAAAAATCCATTGCTTTTAAAAGCTAAAGAAAAAAATATCAAAATTATTTCTCAAGCAGAATTAATTAATGAGATTATGAAGCAATTCAGCCTAAAAATTGCTGTTTCCGGCTGTCATGGCAAGACAACAACTTCTTCTCTTTTAAGCTATTCTTTAATTAAACTTTTTCAAAAACCATCATATTTGGTTGGCGTGCCTTATTTTAAAAACAATAAAAACGAATATCAAGGTGCTGATTTTCAAGAAAAAAAATATTTTGTTCTTGAGGCAGATGAATATGGGGTGGCGCCTCCAGTTGATAAAACTCCAAAATTTTTAAAAATTAATTCTGATTGGATTATCAATACTAATATTGATTTTGATCATCCAGATGTTTATCAAGATATAGAAGATGTTAAAAAAACTTTTTTAAAATTTTTTGAAAATAAAAATTTGATTATTAATGTTGATAATGAAAACACGATTTCAATTTTAAATAAAATCAAAGCGAAAAAAATCATTACCTATGGATTTTCAAAAAAGGCTGATTATCAGGTAGTTGATTGGAAAGTTAATGAAGACTATAGCTGGTTTAAAATCAAAAATTTAGGAGAATTTAAAATTTCTTTATTTGGCGTTCATAATATTTTAAATGCAACAGCAGTTATTGTCCTTCTTTTAAAATTAGGTTTTTCTGTTGAAAAAATAAAAGTAGCAATTAAAGACTTTTTAGGCGCAAAAAGAAGACTTGAATTGGTAAAAAAAACTAATGAGTATATGATTTTTGACGATTATGCCCATCATCCAGAAGAAATAAAAAAAACAATTTTAGCAATAAAAGAAAGATTTAAAAATAAAAGATTAATAGTCATTTTTCAGCCTCATACTTATTCAAGAACAGCTTCGTTAATCAAAGAATTTAGAGAAAGTTTGTCTTTGGCTGATCTTTGTTTTATTTTGCCGATTTTTGCTTCAGCTAGAGAAAAAAAAGAAGATTTTAAGATCTCATCAAAAGACATTGTTTTTGACAAAAAAAATTTGATTTATGTTGAAGACGAAATACAGTTAAACAGTCAACTGCATTTTATTTTAAAAAAAGGCGATATAATAATGACAATGGGAGCAGGAGACGTCTACAAGTTAAAAATTAAAAGTTAAAAGTTAAAAATGAAGACTTTTCAATTAAAAATAGAAGAAAATAAAGATATTTCGCATTTTTTTACCTTAAAAACAAAGGTAATTGCCAGATATTTTTTTGAAGCAAAAACAAGAGAAGATTTAATTAATATTAAAAAATATTCTCTTGAAAAAAAAATACCTATTTTTATTTTAGGCGGAGGAAGCAATATAGCTGTTTTATCAGGAAAGCTTGATTATTTAGTTGTTAAAAATAATTATTTAAAGCTTGAGATTATTGATGAAAATGAAAAAGAGGCGAAAGTTTTAATCTCTTCAGGCTATCCAGTTTCTTTATTAATAGCTAAATCTATTGATAAAGGTTTGGGTGGTTTTGAATATCATCAAGGACTGCCGGGGACTGTTGGAGGAGCAATATATATGAATTCAAAATGGACAAAGCCATTAACTTATTTTGGAGACAACTTAATTGAGGCTTTTTTAGTTGATAAAAGCAGCAGTTTAAAAAAAGTTAATCGTGATTATTTTAATTTTGCTTATGATTATTCAATTTTGCAAAAAACAAAAGAGATTTTTGTTGAGGGAGTTTTTCTTTTAAAAAAAGATAAAAAAGAAGAAATAAAAAAAAGAGCTAATTTTGCTTTGTCTTATAGAAAAACAACTCAGCCTTATGGAGTGGCAACTTGCGGTTGTTTTTTTCAAAATCCAGGCGGAGTTTCAGCTGGTTATTTGATAGATAAATCTGGTTTAAAAGGTTTTAAAGTTGGCGGTTTTTATGTTTCACAAATTCATGCTAATTTTATTGTTAATGACGGAAGCGGGAAAAAAGAAGATTTGTTAAAACTTCTTGAAATTATAAAAAACAAAGTAAAAGAAAAATTTAATATCCAGTTGGAAGAAGAAGTGGTAATTATGTAAAATTAAAATTTAAAAATATGGAAGACAGCTATATCATAAATGGCGGAAAAAAATTAAGAGGAGAAGTATTTTTATCTGGAGCAAAAAATGTTGCTTTAAAAATGATTATTGCTTCGCTTTTATTTGAAGAAAAAGTGATTTTGGAAAATATTCCTCAGATAAAAGACGTAAAAGAATTAATTAATTTGATAAACGATCTAGGAGTAAAAGCTAATTTTATTAGCAAAAATGTTTTAGAAATCAATCCTTTAGGTTTAAATAAAAATAAAGTTGATTTTCTTTATGCTTCAAAAATAAGAGTTTCTTTTATGTTTTTTGCACCTCTTTTATATAAATTTAGAGAATGTTTTGTTCCTAATCCAGGCGGATGTAGAATTGGCGCCAGACCGATTGACAGAATTGTTGATGGTATGAAAGCTTTGGGGGTTGAGGTTGATTATAATTCAGAAACTGGTTATTATCAGGTAAAAATGACAAAAAAACCTTCGGGCTACTACAAATTTTCAAAACCAACTCATACTGGCACTGAACTCTTAATTATGCTATCTGTTTTTTCAGATAAAGAAGTTATTTTGGATAATTGTGCGGTTGAGCCGGAAATTGATGATTTAATTAATTTTTTAAATCAATCAGGAGCAAAAATAGAAAAAGAAAATACAAAATTAAAAATAACCGGAGTTAAAAAGCTAAAATTCAAAAAACCATATTCAATTATTACTGACCGAAATGAAGCTGCAACTTTTATTGCTTTGTCTTTAGCAACAAAAGGAGATTTAATTTTAAAAAATATTAATTTTGAACTGATAGAAACATTTGTTGAAAAATTAAAATCAGCAGGAGCGATAATTGAAGAAAAAAAATCGGGCATTTATTTTAAAGCTGAAAATAATTTAAAAGCAGTTAGTATCGAGACTTCTCCTCATCCTGGTTTTATGACTGATTGGCAGCCTAATTGGGCAGTTTTGATGACTCAAGCTCAAGGCATTTCAAATATTGTTGAAAGAGTTTTTGAAAATAGATTTTCTTATGTTGAAGAACTTAAAAAACTTGGCGCTAAAATAAAATTTGTTGAACATAAAGTTAAAAATCCTTATCAATATTATTATTTTAATTATGAAGAAAATAAAAAATATTTTCAAAAAATTGAGATTATTGGACCGACTCATCTTCATGGAGGAGTTTTAAATATTGCTGATTTGAGAGCTGGAGCAAGTTTAGCAGTGGCTGCTTTGATTGCTGAAGGTGAATCTGTTATCAATCAAGTATCGATTTTAGAACGTGGTTATGAAGATTTTGTTAAAAAGGTAAAAAATATTGGAGGAATAATAAGAAAAGTCTAAATATTGTCTTCTTTTTTTGATAAAATATAAGATATGAGAAAAATTAAGAATGTTATTTTATTGGCTGGCGGCGATGGAGATAGATTTTGGCCTTTGGAAAATAAAGTTTTGTTTTCTTTTTTAGGAGTACCCTTAATTATTCATTTAATTCAAAAACTAGTTAATTATGGAGAAAAAATATATTTAGTTGCTAATGAAAATAATGCTTCTTTTATTAAAAGGTTTATTGATAATTATAATCTTTCTTCTATTGTTGATGTTTCAATTCAAAAAAGTTCTTTTCCAGGACAAGCCGGAGCAATTGATACTTTAAAAAAATTTATTAACGGCGAAGTTTTGATTGTTAATGCCAATGATAAAATTGATTTTTCTATTTTACAAAAAATCACCCAATTTTCATATGAAGAAAATAAAGTTGTTTTTTTTGGAAAAAAAACTAATGAATATTTTCCAGGAGGGTATTTTAAATTTGACAAAAATAATAAGCTTGAGGCAGTGATAGAAAAACCTAAAAAAGAAGAGGTTCCTTCAGATATTATCAAGTTAGTTTTAGATTATTATTCTAATTTTTCCTTGATTGTTAAAGCAATTAATGAAATTAAAAGCAATTCTGACAATATTTATGAACAAGCAGTTAATAAAGTTTTAAATAATTCTTCTTTAAAAAGAAACTATTTTATTTATCAAGAAGAAATGATCAGTTTGAAGTATTCTTGGAATGTTTTAACAATGATGAAAAGTTTTTTGGAAGAAATAAAAAAACCTTTTATCTCAAAAAGTGTTAAAGTTTCAAAAAAATCAAAAATTATCGGTAATGTTTTTATTGATGATGGATCAATAATTGGTGATTATGTCAAGATTTTGGGACCAATGTATATTGGCAAAAATTCAATTATCGGCGATTATTCTTTGGTAAGAGAAAGCCATATTGGCGATGACTGCTTGATTGGTTCTTACAATGAAGTTGCTCGTTCTTATATTGGCAATAAAGTATTTTTGCATCGAAATTATATCGGCGATTCTGTCTTAGATGATAATGTTATTTTTGGAGCAGGTGCTAATACTGCTAATCTTAGATTTGATGGTGAAATAATTAAATCTTATATTAATGATAAAAAAATTGATACTAATTTTTATAAATTAGGAACAATTGTAGGTAAAAATTCAAAAATTGGTGTTAATACGACTATTTTTCCAGGAGTAAAAATTGGCAAAAATACTTGGATATCTCCAAGAGAAATAGTTAAACATGATATTGATGATTATATATATTTAAAAAATATAGAGGAAAAAAAGAATATAAAATCATGAAAAAAATTACTATAATTGGCGGAGGTACTGGAACTTTTGTTGTTTTATCAGGTTTAAAAAAAGATTCTTTTTTGGATTTAGGTGTTGTTGTAGCAATGACTGATTCAGGAGGATCAACTGGAAAACTTCGAGATCAGCTTGGAGTTTTACCTCCTGGAGATCTTCGTCAATGTTTAGTAGCTTTATCTGATGCGCCATTATTGTGGAGAAAGCTTTTTTTATATAGATTTGATAAGGGCGATTTTCAGGGTCATAATTTTGGCAATTTATTTTTAGCAACATTGGAGAAAATTTCTTCAAATTATGATCAGGTTATCAATACTGTCTCTTATGTTCTTCAGACAAAGGGAGAAGTAATTCCAGTAACTTATCAAAAATTACATCTTGTAGCTGAATATGAAAATGGAAAAAAAATTACTGGTGAAGGTTTAATTGATGAAAATGTTCTTGAAACTTCGAAAATAAAAAAAGTTTATCTAAAACCTTCTGGATTAGCTAATAGAAAAGCTATAAAAAGAATTATTAACTCTGATTATGTTGTTATTGGTCCTGGAGATTTATATACTAGTATTATTCCAGTATTTTTAGTTGACGGTATAAAGCAGGCTTTTGCTAAATCAAAAGCAAAAATAATTTTTATTATGAATTTAATGACAAAAGCAGGCCAAACAAGTAAATATACAGCTTTGGATCATATAAATGATTTAGAAAAATATTTAGGAAAAAAAATTGATATTGTTTTAATGAATAATGGATTAATTTCAAAAAGAATAATCAATATTTATAAAAAACACAATGAAGAAGTTGTTATTGATGATTTAAAAGATTTTAATTATCAAGTTATTAGAAAAGATATTATTGATAATAAACCTGTTGAAAAAAATAAAGTAGATATTGTTTATCGAAGTATTTTGCGTCATGATAGTAATAAATTAGCTAAAATTTTAAAAAAAATATTTTATGCTTAAATACCATACAATTTCTTTTAAACATGCTTGGGATGGAGTGGTTTGGGCTTTTAAAACTCAACCAAATTATCGAATTCATTTATTTTTATCTTTTTTATCAATTATTGCTGGAATTTATTTTAAAATATCATATTTTGAATTTTTATTAATTATTTTTTTAATTACTGTGGGTTTAGTTGTTGAAACAATAAATACAGGATTTGAACAAACAACTGATGCAATAGATAAAAAAATAAGAGAAGATATAAAAATTGCTAAAGATGTATCAGCAGCAGCGATGCTGATTTATGCTTTTGGCGCATCAATAATTGCTTTAATAATTTTTATTCCAAGAATTTTTAATTTATAATTATGATTTCAGTTTATCTTTTTGCTTTAATTTTTTCTTTTTTATTTAATTTTTTTCTTATTGTTCCGTTTATTAATTTTTTATATAAACTTAAACTTCAAAGAGCTAATCAAATTTATAAAGATATTTTAAACAAACCGACTCCAATTTTTGAAAAATTTAATCAACATAAAAAAGGAACACCAATTGGCGGAGGAATTTTAATTTTAATAACAACAACATTTGTTTTTTTATTATTTATTTTTTTATATTGGTTTTTTAAACAAAAAATTTTGACTAATTATCCCTCAATTGCTTCAGAAATAAAAATAATTCTTTTTACTTTTTTATCTTTTGGAATTTTAGGTTTGTTTGATGATTTAAATAAAATTTTTTTATGGAAAAAAACCGGAATTTTTGGATTAAAAATGTCTCATAAATTTTTTATTGAATTAATATTATCCTTAATTATTTCTTGGATGTTATTTAGTGAATTAAAAATTCAAATTGTTCATATTCCTTTTTTTGGTGTTTATGATTTAGGTTATTTTTATATTTTATTTTCTACTTTTATTATTTTATCTTTTGCTAATGCAGTAAATATTACTGATGGTCTTGATGGATTAGCAGCTGGAATTTTATCTTTTTCTTTAATTGGTTTTTGGGTTGTTTCAAGATCAGTTCTTGATGTACCAACATCTCTTTTTATTGCTGCTTGGCTTGGAGGTTTGTTTTCATTTTTGTATTTTAATATTTGGCCGGCAAGAATTATGATGGGAGATGCTGGAGCTTTGTCTTTTGGAGCTAGTTTTGCTGTAATTGGTTTAATTTTAGGAAAAATTTTTGCTTTGCCGATAATTGGAGGAATATTTGTGATTGAGGCAGGATCATCATTAATTCAAATATTAGGTAAAAAATTTTTAAAAAGAAAAGTATTGCCCGTTGCTCCTTTTCATCTTTATCTTCAATATAAAGGTTGGGAAGAACCAAAGATTGTTATGAGGTTTTGGCTTACTTCAATAATTTTAGTAATCTTTGGTTTAATGATTGCATTTATGAAATAATAATTCGTCTAACAACTAACACCTAACATCTAACGTCTAACTTCTAACCTTAACTTATAACTTGTAACGTATAACATTATTAATTATTCATTATTTATTATTAATTTATTAATTATTAAATATTAAATAAAAATTAAAAATTAATTTATTAAAAATTATTTTTTTTAAAGTTTATTATTTAGTTTATGAGTTTAGAAGGTTAGAAAATTAACGAGTTTAGAAGATTAGAGGGTTTATTATTATTATTAAGTTTGAGAATTTAAAAAGTTAGTGAGTTTATAGAGTTAACAAATTTTAGTTTAAAGTTATAGTTTTAAGTTTTGAGTTATAGTTTTGAGTTTTAAATTTTGAGTTTTGAGATTTAAGATTTTTAAGTATAATTATTATATGGCTTTAATTGATGATTTAAAAAGAAAGTATTATGGTAAAAAAGTACTAGTTGTTGGTTTAGGTCTTCAGGGTGGAGGATTAGGAACGGCTCGTTTTTTTTCTGAACTTGGAGCAAAAGTGATTGTTACTGATAAAAAAACTGAAAAACAGCTTTATTCATCAATTCAAAAATTAAAAAACTTTAAAAATATTGATTTTCATTTAGGCAGTCATTCTTTAGATGATTTTGTTAATGCTGATATTATTTTTAAAGGTCCTAGTGTTTCTTGGCAGTTGCCGGAAATAATTGAGGCAGAAAAAAGAAATATTCCAATTGAAATGGAGATGTCTTTTACTGCTTTTTATTTTCCTGGAAAAATTATTGGCATTACTGGCACAAGAGGAAAATCAACAACAACAAATTTAATCTTTAATGTTCTTAAAGAAGCTGGTTTTAAAGTATTTTTAGGAGGTGGTTTGCCTGGAATTTGTAATATTGAATTTTTAAAAAAAGCAGATAAAAATACTTGGCTTGTGGCTGAGCTTTCTTCATGGGCATTATCAGGTTTTCATAATAAAAAAATTAGTCCTCATATTGCTGTTTTTACTAGTTTTTATCCTGACCATTTAAATTATTACAAAAATATGAATGATTATTTATTTGATAAAAAAGCAATATATCTTTATCAAAAAGAAAATGATTATTTGGTTGCCAATAAATCTTTAAAAGAATTAATTAATGAAAAAAATAAAAATATTATTTGGTTTTCAAAAAATGATTTTTCTTATAAATTAAAATATTTAAGAGGCGATCATAATTTAGAAAATGCTGCTTCAGCTTTAAAAGTGGCCCAGATATTAAATATTAATCAAAAAAAAGCAGTTAAAATTATTTCTAATTTTAAAGGTGTTCCTTATCGTCAAGAAATAATTAAAGAAAAAAATGGAATAATTTTTGTCAATGATACAACATCAACTACCCCAACAGCAACAATTAAGGCAATAGAATCTTTTAGTGATAAAAAAATTATTTTAATTTTAGGAGGAAATTCTAAAAATTTGCCGTTTGATGATTTAATAAAAAATTTAAATAAAACAGAAAAAATAGTCTTGCTTGCTGGTTCTTTTACTGATGAAATTTTGAAAATTATTAAAAAATTTTTTTCTGAAAAAATAACAGAAAAAATCTATGATAATCTTGAAGAAGCAATAAAAAAAGCGTATGATTTGGCAAAAGAAATAAAATCAAAATCTATTGATAAAAATGAAATTTGTATTCTTTTTTCTCCAGGAGCAACATCTTTTGCTATGTTTAATAATGAATTTCATCGGGGAGACGAATTTAATAAAATTGTTAAAAAAATCATCTCTTAATTTTTTTAATATTTATGAAAATAATAAGAAAATTTTTTTTAAGAAATAATTTTTTTTGGCCGATGGTTTATATTCCAATAATTCTTTCTTTGATGGGCTTAGTTTTTATATTTGAAGCTTCAGCTATAAGAGCCTCAAGTTTTTTTGGAGATAGTTTTTATTTTTTAAAAGCTCAATTTATTTGGTTTTTAATTGGTTTGATTATGATGTTATTTTTTTCATTTTTTGATTATAAAAAACTTTATTTTTTTTCTTTTTTATCTCTTGTTATTACTTTTTTTCTTTTGTTTATTGTTTTAATTCCTGGAGTTGGAATAAAAGCTGGCGGAGCCAGACGCTGGATTGATTTTGGTTTTTTTAATTTACAGCCAACAGAACTTGCTAAGTTTTCTATTATTATTTATCTTTCATCTTGGTTTATTAATAAAGAAAAAAGAAATTTTTTATCTTTTTTGACATTAGTTGGATCTTTAATTTTTCTTATTATTCTTCAGCCTGATATGGGAACAGGAATTATTGTTTTTTTAATTTCTTTAATTATTTATTATCAATCAGGAATGAATTTATTAAATTTTCTTTTTTTATTGCCAATTTCTTTTTTTGGTTTTTATTTTTTGATAAAAATAGCTCCTTATAGATTAAATAGATTAATAGCATTTTTAAATCCATCATCTGATCCTCAAGGAGTAGGTTATCATATTAATCAGATATTTATTTCTTTGTCTCAAGGAGGATTTTTTGGTCAAGGTTTTGGAGTTTCAAGACAAAAATATTTATTTTTACCTGAAGCTCATACGGATTCAATTTTTGCAATAATTGCAGAAGAATATGGATTTTTAGGTAGTTTTTTATTGATTTTTTTGTATTTGATTTTTATTTATAAGATATATCATTTAATTCGTTTGTCTTCTGATAGATTAGCAAAACTTTTATCAACAGGTATTTTTGCTTTTTTTAATTTACAGATTATTTTTAATTTAGCGGGAATGGTTGGTCTTTTTCCTTTAACTGGAGTTCCTTTGCCTTTTATTTCCTACGGAGGAAGCAATCTTATTGTTTCATATATTTTTATTGGTATATTATTGAATATAGAAAAAAAAGTTAAAATATTTTAAAAATAATTTTGTTTATATGAAAATTTTAATTACCGGCGGACATTTAGCGCCAGCTTTGGCAGTTATAGATGAAATTAAAAAAGAAAAACCTAATATTAAAATGATTTTTGTTGGTCGAAAATACGCTATCGATAAAGATAAAGTAGAATCTTTAGAGTATAAAGAAATTAAGAAAAAAAATATAAAGTTTATTAATCTTAAAACAGGAAAATTGACGAGAATTTTTTCTTTAGAGTATTTTTTAAATTTTTTAAAAATTTTTTTAGGTTTTTTCAATTCTTTTTTTATTATTTTAAACCATCGTCCTGATTTAATTTTATCTTTTGGCAGTTATTTAGCTTTGCCGATTGTTTTTTGGGGATATATTTTTAAAATACCAGTTTTTACTCATGAACAGACAATTAACCCTGGCTTAGCAAATAAGATTATTGGGCTTTTTGCTAAAAAAATTTTTATTTCTTTTAAAGAAGCTGAAAAATTTTTTAATAAAAATAAAGTTATTTTAACAGGCAATCCAATAAGACAATCTATTTTTAAAATACAAAAAAAACCTTTTTTTATAAAAAAAACAATTCCTGTTTTATATATTACTGGCGGAAGTTTGGGCAGTCATAGTATAAATTTACATATAAAAAAAATTTTAAAAAATCTTCTTGAAAGTTATATTGTTATTCATCAAACAGGCGATACTAAAGAATATCATGACTATGAAGATTTATTATCAATAAAAAATCAATTGCCCGAAAATTTAAAAAATAAATATTTTTTAGCAAAACATTTTTTTGAAGATGAAATTGCTTATATTTACTTTTTATCTGATTTAGTTATTAGTCGATCCGGCGCTAATACTTTTTTTGAGCTTATTGTTTTGAAAAAACCAGCTGTTTTTATTCCTCTTCCATGGTCTGCAGGAAAAGAACAACAATATCATGCTGAAATTTTTGCTAAAGCTGGTTGTGGTGAGATTTTTCATCAAATTGAATCAAGTGATAAGCTTTTGAGAATAATTAATAAAATGATAAAAAATATTTCTTTTTATAAAAATAATTTTAAAAATTTAAGAGATTTATATTCAAAAAATGCATCAAAAAAAATCATTAAAGAAATTTTTTTATAATTTTTTTAAATTTTTTTTATTTTTATTTTTAAGTTTTTTGTTTTTTATTTTCATAAAAATTTTTTTTAACTTCTTTCTTATTAAAAATATAAAAATTATTAATTCTGAAAAAAAAGATCTTTTAGGAATTGAAGAAATAAAAAAACAACAAATATTTTTATTAAATGAAGAAGAAATAAAAAATATTTTATTAAGAAAAAATCCTGATTTAAAAGATGTAAAAATAGAAAAAAAATATCCTAATTCAATCATTATTAATATTTTTAAGGATGAAGAAATAGCCTTTTTGGAAGCAGATATTGGTTATTTTTATCTTTCAGAAAATGGCAAAATAATTTTTAAATCAAAAAATAAAAAAAATGAATCTTTGCCTAGAATTAATTTTTATCAAAAATTAATTTTTAATAATTATTTACCTGGAGAAAAGATTTATTTTAAAGAAATTCTTTCTAGTCTTAAAATTTTAAAAAAAATGAATGAAATTGATGTTAAAATTATTAGTATTGATATTAATGGAGTTGATATGATACTATTTAATTTAGAAAATGAAAAAATTTTTTTTGGAGTAGAAAAAGATATTGATTTTCAATTTTTTCAATTTAAAAAAATTTTTACTTATTTAAAAATTGAAGGAAAAAAATATAAAGAAATTGATTTGCGTTTTGATAAACCAATTATTAGATTTTAAGTAATTATATGTCAGATGTAATAATTTCAGGTTTAGATATTGGTAGTAATAAAATATCAACTTTAGTAGCTATAAAACAACAAGATTCTAATGATTTAAAAATTATTGGTTTTAATAGCACTCCTTCATTTGGAGTGAAAAAAGGATTAATAGTTGATATAAAACAAGTAACCGATGCTGTTGAAGATAGTATTGAAAAAGCTGAAAGAATGGCTGGCCACAAAATTAATAATGTGTTTGTTTCTGTTGGAGGTCCTCATATTTCTTCTTTAAATTCTCATGGAATTGTTGCTATTTCTAATTCTCAAGGAGAAATTGATGATGAAGATGTTAATCGTGTTATTGAGGCAGCCAGAGCAATTTCTTTATCAACAACAAAACAAATAATTCAAGTTAATCCTAGAGATTTTATTGTTGATGGTCAATCAGGAATAAAAAATCCTATAGGAATGACAGGTGTAAGGCTTGAAGTTGATACTCATATTATTACTGCTTCATCAATTAATTTAAAAAATATTGAAAGAGTTCTTAATGATTTAGGATTAGAAAATTCTGGATTTGTTTTTTGCGGATTAGCTTCATCCGAGTCAGTTTTGACAGATACAGAAAAAGAGCTTGGAGTTGTTTTAGTTGATATTGGAGGAGGAAAAACAGATATTGCTATATTTGTTGATGGTTCGTTATCTTATTCATCATCAATTCCAATTGGTGCAAGGCATATTACAAACGATATTGCTGTTGGTCTTCGAATTTCTCTTGATTCAGCAGAAAAAATAAAACTTTATTTAAGTAAAAACTTAAATCTTAAAAAAAAATCTTCTCAAATTGATTTTTCATCTTTGAATCTCAATGAAACAATTGAAGATATTTCTCTTTCAACTTTAATTGATGGAATTATTTTTGCAAGAATTGAAGAAATATATAAAATGATTTTTGAAGAAATTGAAAAGAGCGGTTTTTCTCAAAATATACCAGCGGGTTTAGTAATTACTGGTGGAGGAGCTTTAAATATTGGAATGATTGAAGTGGGAAAAAAAGTTATTGGTCTTCCTATAAGAATTGGTATACCTGATAAAGTATCGGGATTAGTTGATGAAATAAATGATCCTCAATATGCTACTTCTGTTGGTTTGATTTTATATGGGTTTAAAAATATAATTAATAAAGAAAATCCAGATTTTAAAAATTTTTCTAATATTTTAAAAGATTTTAAATTAACAAATACTATTAGTAAAATAAAGAATTTTTTTAAACAATTTATTCCTTAAAATATAAAAATATGTTAATAAAACCAAAAACAGGCCAAGAAGCAAGAATAAAAGTAATTGGAGTTGGAGGAGGAGGAGGGAATGCTATTTCTTCAATGGTTGAAGAGGGAGGAATTAAAGGTGTTGATTTTATTGCTGTTAACACTGATGCTCAGGCTCTTTTAGCCAATAAAGCAACAATAAAAATTCAAATAGGAGAGAATTTAACAAAAGGATTAGGTTCTGGAGGAAATCCAGAAATTGGTCGCCAAGCAGCTGAAGAATCAAGAGAAAAACTTAAAGAAGAACTGACAGGTGCTGATATGATTTTTATTACTTGTGGAGAAGGAGGAGGAACAGGCACAGGCGCTTCGCCTATTATTGCTGAAATTGCTAAAGAAACTGGTGCTTTGACTATTGCTGTTGTTACTAAGCCATTTGATTTTGAAGGAGTAAAAAGAAAATTCACTGCTGAAGATGGAATTGCTAATTTAAAAGAAAAAGTAGATACATTAATAGTTGTTCCAAATCAAAAAATTTTAAATATTATTGATAAGAAAACTTCTATTCTTGAAGCTTTTAAAAAAATAGATCAAGTTTTGGTTTCTGGAGTGAAAGGAATAGCTGAACTTATTACTACTCCTGGATTAATTAATGTTGATTTTGCTGATGTAAAATCAATTATGAGCAATTCAGGAACTGCTTTAATGGGAATGGGATTAGCAAGCGGAGATAAAAGAGCAATGGCCGCAATAAAGCAAGCTATTAGTTCTCCTTTACTTGACATATCAATCGAAGGAGCAAAAGGAGTGCTTTTAAATATTGTTGGCGGACCTGATTTAACAATGAGTGAAGTTGATGAAGCAGCTTCAATTATTGCCAAAAGCGTTGATCCTGATGCTAATATTATTTTTGGTGCTGTTATTGATGATAAAATGATGGATCAGTTAAAAGTAACAATTATTGCTACTCGTTTTGATGATAATAAATTAAGATTTTTTAAATTTAAAAAAAACGATGAAAAAAAAGAAGAAAAGGATTCTGATTTAAAAGATAAATTAGACGAAGAAAAAATAGAAGATATTAAAGATGATGAAGAGTTTTTTGATGAAGAATCTTCTGAATTTGATATTCCTGCTTTTTTAAGAAAAAAATAATTGTTATATTTTTTTATTTTTTATATAATTATTAAAATATGTTTAAGCCAATTGAAGAAAATCATAATTTTATTGAGATGGAGAAGAAGTGGTTGAAATATTGGTATGAAAATGGAATTGTTAAAAAATATTTAAACAAAAATAAAAATTCAAAAAAATACTTTTCTTTTTTAGACGGGCCGATTACTGCCAATAATCCTATGGGCGTTCATCATGCTTGGGGAAGAACTTATAAAGATTTATGGCCAAGATTTTATAATCTGCTTGGTTATAAACAAAGATTTCAGAATGGATTTGATTGTCAAGGACTTTGGGTTGAGGTAGAAGTTGAGAAGGAGCTTGGACTTAAAACAAAAAAAGATATTGAAAATTTAGTGCCTGGCGATAAATTTGCTTCAATTGCTAAATTTGTTCAACTTTGCAAAGATAGAGTTTATCGTTTTTCTAAAATTCAAACAGAACAATCAAAGAGACTTGGATATTTTGCTGACTGGGAACATTCTTACTTTACAATGAGTGATGAAAATAATTATATGATCTGGACTTTTTTGAAAAAATGTTATGAAAACGGCTGGATATATAAAGGTCAAGAATCTGTTCCTTGGTGTCCAAGATGTGAGACGGCTATTTCTCAGCATGAGATGTTGACAGAAGATTATAAAGAAGTAATTCATGAATCAATATATTTTAAGTTAAAAATCAAAAATCAAAAATCAAAAATCAAAAATATCACTGAAAATTTAGAAAAAGAAAATCAATATTTATTGGTATGGACAACAACGCCATGGACTTTGCCAGCTAATATCGCAGTAGCTGTTGATGAAACATTTGATTATTCTTTGGTAGAGTTAAAAAACGGCGAACAATATTGGCTGGCAAAAGATTTAGTTAATTCAGTTATTGGCGATGATTTAAAGAAAATTATAAAGACAGTAAAAGGAAAAGATTTAGTTGGTTTAAAATACACTGGTCCTTTTGACGATCTGCCGGTTGTCAAAAAAACAGCTCAAAAAAACCCTGATAAATTTCATATAGTTATTGCTACTGATGAAAAGATAATGCCGATTAGTTTAACTGAAGGAACAGGAATGGTCCATACTGCAGTTTCTGCCGGTACCGAAGATTATAAACTGGGAAAAAAACTTGGTCTTCCAATGATTCCGGTAATTGATGATCAGGCAAATTATTTGGAGGGATTAGGAGAATTTTCTTTTAAAAACGCCAAAAAAAATCCAAGATTAATTCTTGACTATATGAAAAAAAATGGATTTGCTTATAAGATTCATAATTATAAACATCGTTATCCTGCCTGCTGGAGATGCAAGACTGAACTTGTCTGGAAAGTGGCTGAGGAATGGTATATCGCAATGGATAAACCTAGTAAATTAAAAATTAAAAATTCAAAATTAAAAATTTCGACTTTGCGAGAAAAAATGATCAAAGTTGCAAAGTCGATAATATGGATGCCGGAATTTGGTCTTGATCGTGAACTTGATTGGCTTAAAAATATGCATGATTGGCTTATTTCTAAAAAAAATCGTTTTTGGGGACTTTCTCTTCCGATTTATGAATGTAAAAAATGCGGTTATTTTGAAGTTATTGGATCAAAGGAAGAATTAAAACAAAAAGCAGTTGAAGGATGGGAGAAATTTGAAGGTCGTTCTCCTCATAAGCCTTATATTGATGAAGTAAAGATAAAATGTCAAAAATGTGGAAATTTAGTTTCTAGAATTGATGATGTTGGCAATCCTTGGCTTGATGCTGGAATTGTTGCTTATTCAACAATTGCTAAAAACAATCAAGGAGAACCTCTTTATAAAATAAATAAAAAAGAATGGCGAAGGTGGTTTCCGGCTGATTTTATTACTGAGTCTTTTCCCGGCCAGTTTAAAAACTGGTTTTATGCTTTGATTGCTATGTCAACCGTAATGGAAAATGAGCCTCCTTTTAAAAGAGTTTTAGGATATGGCACTCTTTTGGGGGAAGATGGACGGCCAATGCATAAAAGCTGGGGCAATGCTATTGAATTTAATGAAGGAGCTGACAAAATTGGTGTTGATGTGATGCGCTGGATGTTTAGTCGTCAAAATCCTTCGGATAATATGCTTTTTGGTTACAAAAAAGCTGATGAGGTCAGACGTCAATTTTATTTAATTCTTTGGAATATATATAAATTTTTTGTTGAATATGTTAATTTAGATAAAATAGAAGTTGAAAAATTAAAAATAGAAAATGAATATGAAAAATTAACCATTTTAGATAAATGGATTTTAAGTAGGTTTGTTTCAACTGTTTATTTTGTTGAAAAAAATCTTAAAAATTTTAATGCTAAAGATGCTGTTTTTGAAATTGAAAAATTTGTTTCTGATTTGTCTACTTGGTATATTAGAAGAAGCAGAGACAGAGTTTGGGTTAATAGCGATAATCAAGAAGATAAAAAAAATTTTTATTTAACTTTATATTATATTTTAGTTAATTTATCAATTGTTCTTTCAATGTTTTTGCCTTTTATAAGCGAAGAGATATACACAAATTTAACAAATAATGAATCTGTTCATCTTGAGTTTTGGCCTAAATTAAATAAAAATTTTTATAATAAAGATTTAGAAGATCAGATGAATTTAGCAAGAAAAATAGTTGAGGCAGGTCATTCAAAAAGAAAAGAAATGAAAGTAAAAGTAAGAATTCCTCTTTTAAAACTTAATATTGATTTTTCAGAAAATTTAGAAAAATTAAAAATAATCGATAGAAATATTTGGAAAATAGTTTTAGATGAACTTAATATAAAAAATCTTTATTTGAATAAAAAACTTATTTATCCAGAAAAAGAATTTTTTGTTTCTCAAGAAGATCTCGATTATGAAGGAAATTTGAGAGAGTTTATCAGAACTGTTCAAATGAAAAGAAAAGAATTAAGACTTAAACCAAATGAATATTTTAATTATAATATTCCTTCAGAATTTAAAAAAAGCGAATCTTTCTTAAAAAGAAAACTAATGATAAAATAAAAAAATGACATTTGTTTTTTTAACAATACTTTTATCTCTTTTTGGACTATTTAATCTTTTTGGAATAAATCAAGATTTATTTTGGAAACAATTAATAAATATTATTTTTGCTTTTTTAATTTTTTTTATTTTAAAAAAATTTTCTTTTAATTTTTTTAAAATAAATTCTCGTTTTTTTTATTTATTTTTCTTAAGTCTTTTAATATTAAGTTTTATTATAGGAGTTGAAATAAAAGGATCAAAAAGATGGATTGATTTTGGTTTTTTTAGTTTTCAATCAAGCGAGTTTTTAAAACCTTTTTTTATATTGTTTTTAAGCGATTATTTGTCAAAAAAAAATATTTTTGAAAATGATCTTTTTGTTTTATTTAAAACTTTTATATATTTTTTTATTCCGTTTTTTATTATTTTTAAACAGCCTGATTTAGCTAATTCTTTGACTTATTTAACAATTTTTTTAGTACTGGTTTTTTTTTCAAAAATTAATAAAAAATATTTTTTTTATATTATTAGTTTTTTTATTTTTATTTTGCCTTTTGTTTTTTTTATTCTTAAACCTTATCAAAAAGCAAGAGTTTTATCTTTTTTAAATCCTTATTTTGATACAAAAGGAGCTTCATATAATATTATTCAATCTATTATTACTATTGGAAGCGGTGGTTTTTTGGGAAAAGGATTAGGATTTGGAACTCAATCAAAACTTAATTTTTTGCCGGAAAATACGACTGATTTTGCTTTTGCTTCTTTAGTTGAACAATTTGGTTTTTTTGGTGGAGGAATTGTTATTTTTATTTATTCTTTATTGATTTTTTTTATTTTTAAGAAAATTTTATATTATTTTTTTGAAAAAAACGAAGATAGTTATGACAAGTTTTTATTTTGTCTTGGAATTTGTTCGTATATTGTGTTTCAATTTTTTGTTAATGTAGGAATGAATATGGGTATTATGCCTGTTGCTGGAGTAGCTTTGCCGTTTATTTCTTATGGAGGATCAGCTATAATGTCTTTAATGATTAGTTTAGCTTTATTGCCTTAAATTTTTATAAATTTATCATTGCTTTAAAAAAATTTTTTTTGTATAATTTGATTTATGGCTAAATTTGCTGTTATAAAAACTGGAGGAAAACAATATTTAGTAAAAGAAGAAGACAAAATTATTGTTGATAGAATTGAGGCAAAAGAAAAAGAAAAGATAGATTTAGATACTTTAATGATTTTTAGTGATGATGAAAAAGAATTTGAAATGGGTAATCCATTATTAGGTAAAAAAGTTATAGCTGAGATTGTTTCTCAAGATAAAGGAGAAAAAATAAAAATTTTAAGATTTAAAGCAAAAGTAAGATATAGAAAAAGAAAAGGTTTTCGTCCATATTTAACAACATTAAAAATAATTAAGATATAATTTTTATATGGCACATACAAAAGCTCAAAAAACAGTTAAAGGCAACCGTGATTCTCAAAGTAAAAGACTTGGAGTTAAAGTATATGGCGGAGAAAAAGTTGAAGCTGGAAATATTATTATTCGTCAGAGAGGAACTAAAGTTAATGCTGGTCCTGGAACAATGCTTTCTAGAGACTTTACGATTTTAGCTTTAAAAAAAGGAAATGTAAAATTTTATAAAAGACGCGGTGAGCTTTTTGTTTCTGTAGTGTAAAATAATCTTCATGGAGGATATTTTTCAAAAAATAAAATCTTCAGATGATATTTTTGAAAAAGCAAGATTAATTAGAGATTTAATAAGAAATAAAGATATTCAAATAAAAAAAATTGCTGAAAATCTTGGTGTTTCTTCTTCTTATGTTTGTCATTTAGAGCGTATTTTAAATCTTCCTGAGATAATAGTTGATGGATATTATTCAAAATTAATAACAATTAGTCATCTTTTTATAATCTCAAGAATTAAAGATAAAGAAAAATTGATAAAAATTTATGAAAAAATATTAGCAGAAAGTTTAACTATTTCTCAGACTGATAATTTAATAAGAGAAGAATTATATCAAGTTTCAGATAGGGGAGACTATTTGAAATTGGAAGAGAAAAATAAATTATTTGAAAAATTTAATAAGAAGTTTAAAGATGTTTTAATAAAAATAATTCAAACAAGAAAAGGAGCAAAAATAATTTTTGAGATTAAAGGAAACTTAGAAAAAACCTCAAGATTGATAAAAAAAATTTTTAACGAAGTGTCTCAGGTAGAGGATTTTTGATCCAACCTACTTGTCCTGGAGGAAAATAACGGTAAAAAACTTGTCCGACTAAGCTATTAATTGGCACAGAGCAAAATTCTCTTGAATCAGAAGAACGTGGACGATTATCGCCCATAACAAATACCTCATCCTCTGGAATCTTATAAGGTTCGCCGTTTTTGATGCATCCGCCTTCCCATAAATTTGTAGTATCAGAGATATAATTTTCTTGTATAACTTTTCCATCAACTGAAACTATTCCGTCTTTAATAACAAGAGTTTCCCCAGGAAGACCAATAACTCTTTTAATATATTCAATATCAGGATTTTTTGGAGATTTTAAAACAACAACATCGCCTCGTTCAATTTTTCGGAATTTATAGGTGATTCTGCTTGTTAAGATATAATCGCCGGTATGAAAGTTTGGTTCCATTGAGGCGCCTTTGACTTGATTTGGAGTTAAAATAAAAAGATAAATAACAATAAATATTGAGCCAATAAAAACAATAGTTTGTAATATATCCATTACAAAATCAATAATATCTCTTATAGTTTTTACCATAGATATTTATTCTAGATAAAAATAAATTAATTTACAATAGATTTTTTATATAATTATTATGTTTTAAATATTTTTATTGACTGCTTAGCTCAGTTGGCTAGAGCGTCACGTTCACATCGTGAAGGTCGGTGGTTCAAGTCCACCAGCAGTCACAAATATTTTTATTATATTTATTTCTTTCTAATTAAAAATA
>JAOAFI010000051.1 GCA_026416375.1 Patescibacteria group bacterium
CTTGATATTATTATAAAAAAAGGTTATGCGACTTATTTTTTGATTGTTTCTGATTTTGTCAATTGGGCAAAGAGTCATGGCGTTGGAGTTGGGCCTGGAAGAGGATCTGTTGCCGGAAGCTTGGTGGCTTATATTTTGGGAATTACTGATATTAATCCTTTAGATTATAATCTTCCTTTTGAACGTTTTTTAAATCCAGAGCGTCCGACTCCGCCTGATATTGATATTGATTTTGCTGATATTAGACGCGATGAAGTTTTATCTTATGTAACAAAAAAATACGGAGAAGACAAAGTAGCTCAAATAATCACCTTTGGAACAATGGAGGCAAGGCTGGCAGTCCGTGATGTTGCCCGGGCTTTAGGATTTTCTTATAGTCAAGGAGACAGAATAGCAAAAATGATTCCACTAGGAAAACAAGGGTTTCCAATGACAATTGCCGGAGCGCTTGAGGAATCGTCGCAATTAAAATTTGCTTATCAGACAGAACCTGATGTTAAAAAAGTTTTAGACATTGCTAAAAAACTTGAAGGACTGCCTCGTCATTCATCAGTTCATGCTGCTGGAGTTGTTATTTCTGATAAACCATTGACTGAATATGTACCCTTACAAAGAGATAACAAAGAAGGAAAAATTATAACCCAATATGATATGTATTGTCTTGACTTAAACGCTGTTTCAAATCAAAAAGCAGTCGGGCTTTTAAAAGTTGATTTTTTAGGATTAAGAAATTTAACAATTATTGAAGAGGCGTTAAAATATGTTGAGAAAAATTCAGGAAAAAAAATAGATATTCATCATGTTCCTCTTAATGATAAAAAAACTTATGAACTTATTGCTTCTGGAAATACAATTGGTGTTTTTCAGCTTGAATCTGGCGGAATGAGAAAATTAGCCAAAGATTTAAAACCAACAAAAATTTCTGATATTTCAGCAATGGTGGCTCTTTATCGTCCAGGTCCAATGGATCTTATTCCTTCATTTTTAGAAGGCAAAAAAAATCCCAAAAAAATTAAATATCTTCATCCTGATTTAAAACCAATATTGGAAGAGACTTATGGTGTTCTTGTTTATCAAGAACAAGTGATGGAAATTGCTCATAAATTAGCTGGATACAATATGAGTGAAGCAGATAATTTAAGAATGGCAATGGGAAAAAAGAAAAAAGAATTAATGAAAAAAGAAAAAGAAAAGTTTTTAAAAGGATGTTTAAAAAATGGATATAAAAAGTCAATGATTGAGTCTTTGTGGAATTTTATGGAAAAATTTGCTTCATATGGATTTAATAAACCCCACTCTGCCTCATATGCTCTTATTGCTTATTGGACAGCTTATATTAAAGCTAATTTTCCAGTTGAGTTTATGACAGCTCTTTTATCTGCTGAGCTTCAAGGAGTTGCCGGGCCTCAAAGAGAAATAAAGATGTCTCAAGCAATTGAAGAATGCAACCGAATGGGTATAAAAGTTCTTCCGCCAGATATTAACAAATCATACTTGAACTTTACAATTGAAGGCGATTCAATAAGATTTGGATTATCAGCTATAAAAAATGTCGGTGAAGCAGCAATTGACTCAATTTTATCAGCTAGAAAAGATGGAGAATTTTCAAGTTTTAAAGACTTTTTATATCGAGTTGATTTAAGAAAAGTAAATAAAAAAACAGTTGAAAGTTTGATAAAAGCTGGAGCGTTTTCTAAATTTGCCAATAAATCTACTTTAATGACTAATTATCCAAAAGTTGTTTTAGAAATTCAAACATTTAAAGAAAAAGTAGCAAAAGGCCAATTTGATCTTTTTGAAGATATTGGATCAAAAAAATATCATAAAGATGATTTTAATCTTATTCCTGAATTTTCTGAAGAAGAACTTTTTGCTATGGAAAGAGAAGTAATTGGTTTTTTAATAGGTAAAAATCCGCTTTCAAAATTTAAAAAAATAATTGATGAAAAAATTACCAAAAAAATCGGTGATATAAATGAACAGGATAATAATAAAAATGTTATTTTGGCTGGAATAATAAGTGGTAAAAAAATTTTAAAAACAAAAAAAGACAATAATGAAATGGCAATTATTCAAGTATTTGACGAAACTGGAAATATTGAAGGAGTGGTTTTTTCAAAATTGTTTGTGAAAATAAAATCAATTATTAATATTAATAAAATTATTCTTTTAAAAGGAAAAGTTATTTCACGTGAAAATCGTTTAAATATAATCATTGAAAATGCTGTTGATCTTGAAAAAATCAATCTTAATTTTGAACACTCTTAGGGTGTCTTGATATAATTTAAGAATGAGAAGATATTTTAGTTTTGATGAAAATTTAAATTTGAAAAAAGACAAAGAGATATCAGAAAATAAAAATAACAAAAAAAATAATATTGATTTTTTTTCTCTTGCAAAATTTTCAAATATTGGTTATTATTTAGTTGTACCAATATTTTTAGGTTTATTTTTAGGATTTTTTTTAGATTTTCTATTGAAAACTAAAAAAATTTTTTTTACAATTGGCCTATTAATAGGATTAATAGGAACCTTTTATAATTTTAAAAAAATATATAATCAATTCAAAAAATGACAGAAGAAATAATTCATAAAGAAGCAACTAAAGAAGCTATTAAAGAAATTGCTAATCATACCTCTTCGAATTTTGATTTTAAAATTTTAACTGAAATGTCAAAAATAAGCATTAAAGCTGAACCTATTTTTAATATTGGTGACTTTCATCTTCCAAACTCTTTATTTTTAAGTTTTTTTGTTTTAATTGGTTTTTTTATAATTGCTTTTTATTATAATAAAATTGCCTCATCAAAAAAGAAAAATAAATTTTATTATTTTATAAATTTTGCTCTTAAGGGAATTTACTCTTTTTTTCAATCAGCATTAAAAGAAAATACAAAAAATTTTTTTCCGCTTATTGGCGCTTTTTTCTTCTTTATTATTTTTAATAATTGGGCAGGTCTTTTGCCTGGAGTTGGGAGTATTTTAATTAAAGTATATGAACATGGAGAACTTCATTATTTTCCTATTTTTAGAGGCAATAATGCTGATTTAAATACAACTTTAGCAATTGCCTTGATATCAGTTATTTTTGTTCAATATGCAGGTATAAAATATCTTGGATTTAAAAATTATATTAAAAAATTTATTAACTTAACTAATCCAATTAATTTTTTTGTTGGTATTCTTGAAATAATTTCTGAAATTTCAAAAATAATTTCTTTTTCATTTCGTTTGTTTGGAAATATTTTTGCCGGCGAAGTTCTTTTAGCAGTAATGGCTTTTTTAGTACCTGTTTTGGTTTCTTTTCCATTTTTAGTTTTAGAAATTTTTGTTGGTTTTGTTCAAGCTTTAGTTTTTTCAATGTTGTCAGCTGTATTTATAAGCAGCGCAATTGTAAAACATCATTAAAAGTTTTTTATAAATTTTAGGAGGTAAAATATATGAATACAGATGCAGTAAAACTTTTATCAACAGCTTTAGCTATTGGTCTTGGAGCATTTGGTCCCGCTATTGCTATAGGAATAATTGGAAGCAAAGCAGTTGAGGCAATTGGCAGAAATCCAGATGCTTCTTCTCAAATCCAGACCAATATGATATTGGCAATTGCTTTTGCTGAGGCAGTTGCAATATATGCTTTAGTTGTTGCTTTAATTATTAAATTTGTTTAAAAAAATATGCAAGGACTTGGTATAGATCTAAAACTTATTATTGCTCAAGTAATTAATTTTATTTTATTTTTTATAATTTTTAAAAAATATTTGGCAAAACCTTTTTCAAAATTTTTAGATGAAGAAGAAAAAAAACAAGAATTAAAAGAAAAAACTGAAAAAATTTTAAAAGATCAAGAAGAAAAAATGAAAAAAGATATTCAAGCTCAAAAAAAACAGCTTGAAAAAGAGTATGAAATGGCATTAATAAAAGCAAAGACAGAAGCAAAAGTTTATAAAGAAAAATTAATTGCTCAGGCAAAAAAAGAGGCTGAAGAGATATTGGCAAAAACCAAGGCAAAGCTTGAAGCTGAAAGAAAAACTATGGAAAAAGAATTAAATAAAAAAGTGATTGATTTGGCATCATTAATTATTGAAAAAAGTTTTAGCGAGCTTGATGAAAAAAAGCAAAAAGAGATAAATCAAAAACTGCTTAAAAATTTAAAATCAATAAATTAATTTTTAATATGGATGAAGCTGTAATTTTTAGCACATACAAACTAAGCAATGATGAAGTAAATGAGATTGTCAAAAAAATACCTATTTTAAAAAAATTTAAAATAGTAAATAAGATTAACAAATCTTTAATAGCTGGTCTGCTGATAAAATTTGCTGATAAAATCATTGACTTGTCTTTTAAAAATAGATTAAAAATAATTTCTCAAAATCTTTATGAACAAATCTGATGATTTATTAAAAAAAGCTGAAGATGTAATTAAAAAATCTGGTAATTTTGTTGTTAAAGAATATGGAGAAGTGATTGAAATAAAAGATGGAGTGGCGCTTTTATCTGGATTGTCAAATATTAGCTTTGGAGAGGTAATTCAGTTTGAAAACGGAGTAAAAGGATATGTAATTGATATTGATAAAAATAATATTGGAATTATTGTTTTAGGAAATTATCTTGGTATAAAATCTGGTGATAAAGCTTATGGATTAGGCTACACTCTTTCTGTACCAGTATCAAATGAAATGATCGGTAGAGTAGTTAATCCATTGGGAGAACCAGTTGATGGAGGAGAAAAATTTTCAAAAATAAAACTTTATCCTGTTGAAAAAATTGCTCCTGGAGTCATTAAAAGAAAATCTGTTGATACTCCAATTCAAACAGGATTAAAAGTAATTGATTCATTAATTCCAATTGGAAGAGGTCAAAGAGAGCTTATTATTGGCGATAGAGGAACAGGAAAAACTACAATAGCTATTGATACAATTATTAATCAAAAAAAAGAAAATGTAATTTGTATTTATTGTGCTGTCGGACAAAGAAATTCAAAAATAGCTTCAGTAATTGAAATATTAAAACAAAACGAAGCAATGGGCCATACTATCATTGTTTCTGCATCAGCCTCTGATTCTGCCTCGCTTCAATATCTTGCTCCTTATTCAGCTACAGCTATTGCTGAATATTTTATGGATCAAGGAAAAGATGTTTTGGTTGTTTATGACGATCTGACAAAACATGCTTGGGCATACAGACAAGTATCACTTATTCTTCGACGTCCTGCTGGACGCGAAGCTTATCCTGGAGATGTTTTTTATCTTCATTCTAAACTTCTTGAAAGAGCATGCAGAATAGATGAAAAATATGGTGGAGGATCAATCACTGCTTTACCTATTATTGAGACTTTAGAAGGAGATTTATCAACTTATATTCCCACTAATGTTATCTCAATTACAGACGGACAAATATTTTTAGAAACAGACCTTTTTAATTCTGGTATAAAACCGGCAGTAAATATTGGTTTGTCTGTTTCTCGTGTTGGAGGTGCGGCTCAAACTAAAGCAATGAAAAAAGTAGCCGGCAAACTTAAGCTTGATTTAGCTCAATATCGAGAAATGGCTGCTTTTTCTCAATTTGAGGGAGAACTTGATGAACAAACAAAAAACTTTTTAAATCGAGGAGCAAGATTAACTCAAATATTAATCCAAGATAAAAATCAACCTTATTCTTTAGCTCATCAAGTAGCGGTGATTTATGCTGCTTCAACAGGTATGCTTGATAAAATTGATGTTTCACAAATAAAAAAAATTGAAGAAAAAATAATTAATCATTTAAATACCGCAGGAAAAAAATGGATTGAAAGAGTAAATAAAAATAAAATAATGGATGAAAAAGATGAAGAAGAATTAAAAAAATTAATCACAGAAGTTCTATGAATTTAAGAATTATTAGAAAAAAAATCAAATCAATTGCCAATGTTAAAAAAATCACTAGAGCAATGCAGCTTGTTTCAGCTGTTAAAATGAAAAAAGCTCAACAAGAAGCAATTGAAGGAATTCCATATAGATCTTTTTTAAATAAAATAATTTTAAAAGCATCATCTTTGGTTGATAAAACTTATTCACCACTTTTATTTTCTCATACAAATAATGGTAAATTTCTTTTTATTGTTATTTCTTCAAATAAAGGATTGTGCGGTTTTTTCAATTTTAGTATTTTTAAATTTATTACAAAAGAAGTTAATTTAAAAACAAGTGATTTTTTAGTTTTAGGAAAAAAAGGCGCATCTTTTATTAATAAAATTGGAGGAAAAATAATCGCTGATTTTTCTCATATTAATTTTAATAACGCAGTTTCTCCTATTTTTACTGAAGCTGTCAACAAATTTCTAATTGGCGAATATGAAAAAGTTTATTTAATTTATAATCATTTTATAAATGCAGTAAAATTTGAAACAATAAAAACACAACTTTTGCCTACAAAACTAGAAACTCAAACTTTAAATGAAGAAAATATTAAAAATAAAAAAGAATATCTTATTGAGCCTGATCCAAAAAAAGTGATTGAAGAAGTTTTAAAAAATTTAGTTGAAGAAAAAATAAGAGGAGCAATTATTGAATCTCAAGCATCAGAACATTCAGCAAGAATGATGGCAATGAAAAATGCCACTGATAATGCTGGAGAAATAATTTATAATTTAACACTTTTAAGAAATAAAGTCCGACAAGAGAGAATTACAAATGAATTATTGGATATGGTTTCAGCAAAAATATCAGTTGAAAGTTAAATAAATTTATAAAAAATATGAGTAAAGGAAAAATAATCTCAATAAAAGGAGTAGTAGTTGATGTTGAATTTGATAAAAATGAAACTCCAAAAATATATGATGCTTTGGAAGTAGATTTTAACAATAAAAAACTTATATTGGAGGTTGAAGCGGTTTTAGAACCTGGAAAAGTAAGAGCAATTGCTATGGGAGATACTTATGGTTTAAAAAGAAATCTTGATGTTATAAATACTGAACATTCAATTGAAGTACCAGTTGGAGAAAAAACTTTAGGTAGGCTTTTTGATATTTTAGGAAATCCAATTGATGAAAAAAAACCTATAATATCATCAAAAAAATATCCAATTCATAAAAATCCGCCTGCTTTAATTGAACAGAAAGTTGAAAAAAATATTTTTGAAACTGGAATTAAAGTAATTGATCTTTTAGTGCCTTTTATAAAAGGAGGAAAGGTAGCTGTTTTTGGCGGAGCAGGAGTTGGAAAAACTGTTTTAATTCAAGAAATGATTCATAATGTAGCTAAAAATCATCATGGAGTATCTGTTTTCGCTGGAGTTGGCGAAAGATCAAGAGAAGGAAATGATTTATATCATGAAATGATAGCAACAAAAGTTTTGGATAGTACTTGTCTTGTTTTTGGACAAATGAATGAACCTCCAGGCAACAGACTTAGAGTTGCTTTAACTGGAGTAACAATGGCTGAATATTTTAGAGATGAAAAAAACATGGATGTTTTGCTTTTTATTGATAATATTTTTAGATTTGCCCAAGCTGGAAGCGAAGTTTCAGCTCTTTTAGGAAGAATTCCTTCAGCTGTAGGTTATCAACCAACATTATCTTCAGAAATGTCTGCCTTACAAGAAAGAATCACCTCAACTGAAAAAGGATCAATCACCTCAATTCAAGCAGTATACGTACCAGCTGATGATTATACAGATCCAGCTCCTGTTGCTACTTTTGCTCATATTGATGCTTCATTAACCTTGGAGAGATCTTTAGCTGAACAAGGGCTTTATCCGGCAATTGATCCATTAACCTCATCTTCAAAAGCTTTAGATCCATCAATTGTCGGCGAAGAACATTATCAAGTAGCAAAAGAAGTAATAAAAACTCTTCAAAGATACAAAGATTTACAAGATATTATTGCTATTCTTGGAATGGAAGAATTATCAGATTCTGATAAAATAACAGTTGCTCGCGCTAGAAAAATTCAAAGATTTTTAACTCAGCCAATGTTTGTTGCCGAACCTTTCACTGGAAGAGAAGGAAAATATGTATCAATTGAAGAAACTATAAGAGGATTTAAAGAAATACTTGAAGGAAAACATGATGATAAAAATGAAATGAGTTTTTATATGATTGGAACAATTGATGAAGTAAAATAATATTATGAATACAATAAAACTAAAAATAATTACTCCAAAAAAAATAGTTTATGAAAAAGAAGTAAATTCAATCACTGTTCCGGCTAACGATGGAGAAATTACTATTTTGCCAAAACATTCAAATCTTTTTACTATTTTAAAAGAGGGTGTTATTAAAATAAAAATAAATCAAGATGAAGATTATTTTTCAATTGGAGCTGGATATTTGGAAACTGATGGCAAAGAAACAACAATTTTAGTTTCTCGAGCATACGGACAAGATGAAATTAATGAAAAATTAATAAACGAAGCCATGGAAGAAGCAAAAAAACTTTTATCTCAAGCATCAGATGAAAAAAGTCGTCAGCAAGCTCTTTCAATGATGAGAAGAGCAGTTATTGACTCAAAGCTTCTTAAAAAAAGAAAAAGAATTACTTAATTAAAAATTATAATTAAATAAATATTGGCTATTTACTATTTAATATTTGATATTTAATATTATATTTATGTCATTAATCATTGTTGAGTCGCCAACTAAAGCAAGAACTTTTAATAGAATTTTTCAAGGAAAAGATTTTTTTGTTTTTGCCACAATGGGTCATTTTCGAGATCTGCCAAAAGAAAAATTAGCAATAGATTATCAAAATAATTTTAAACCCGAATATCAAATTTCTTCTTCGAAAAAAAAAGTAGTTGAAAAAATAATTCAGCTAGCAAAAGAAAATAAAGAAATTATTATTGCTACAGATCCAGATCGAGAAGGAGAATCAATTGGTTATCATGTAGCTTTTGTTTTAAATAAAATAAATGAAAATTGGCCAGAAATAAATTTTAAAGACAACCATTTAAAAAGAATTGTTTTTCATGAAATCACTGAAAAAGCAATCAATGATGCTTTAGCCAACCCTCAAAAAATAAGACTTGATTTAGTTAAAGCTCAAATTTCAAGAAGAATTTTAGATAGAATTGTTGGTTATGAGCTTTCTCCTCTTCTTTGGAATAAAATTGGTAAAAACTGGCTTTCTGCAGGAAGAGTCCAAACAGTTGCCTTAAGACTTGTTGTGGAACGAGAAAAAGAAATTAATAATTTTGAAAAAGAAGATTATTATCAAATATATGGATTTTTTGATTTTGATGAAAATTTAAAAACTAAATTAATAAGTAAAAATGAAAAAAATTATGAACAAAAAATAAATCTTAATCTTTTTGCTGGAAATTATCAATATATAAAAACATCAATTAATGAACAAAACTTAAATTTATTAAAAAATAATATTTTAAATGATGAATTTTTTATTGAAAATATTGAGGAAACAATTACCAAAAGATTTCCTCCGCCTCCATTTACAACCTCGCTTTTGCAACAAGAAGCTTTTAATCGCTTTGGTTTTTCTTCAAAAATGACTATGAATTTAGCTCAATCTCTTTATGAAAATGGCCTAATTACTTATCATCGAACTGATTCTTTTAATCTTTCAACATATTTTGTTTTTAAAGCAAGAGATTATATAAAAGAAAAATATGGCGAAAAATATCTGCCAGAAAAACCAAGAAGCTACAAAACAAAAAGCCGTCTGGCTCAAGAAGCTCATGAAGCAATAAGACCAACTAATTTTAATAAAAATCAAAAATTAGAAAAAATGTCTTCAAATCATAAGAAACTTTATCAGTTGATTTTTAATCGGGCTTTAGCAACACAGATGAAAGAAGCTGAGTTTAAAGTATTAACAATTAAAATAAAATCAAAAAAAGGATATTTGTTTGAAGGAAAAAAAGAAAAAATAATTTTTGATGGATTTTTAAAGCTTTATAAAGAATATGAAAAAAATAATCAAAATTTTGATTTTAAAGTAAAAACTGGCGACAAAGTTAATCTGATTTCTTTAACTGAAGAAAAAAATACCACCAACCCGCCGCCAAGATATACTGAGGCTTTGCTTATTAAAACACTTGAGGAGAAAGGAATCGGCAGGCCATCAACTTATGCCTCAATAATTTCTTTAATTCAAAATAAAAATTATTTGGAAAAAGAAGGAAGATATTTTTTGCCAAATCCTCTTGGTACAGCTATTTCTGATTATTTATCTTTAAAATTTCCAAAAATTTTTAGTTTAGATTTTACAGCTTTGATGGAGGACGATTTAGATAAAATAGCTCAAGGAGAAAAAATACCTGTTGATGTTTTAAATGAGTTTTATCTGCCTTTTAATAATCTCTTAAAAAGTGCTAAATTTGATAATGAAAAAATTGAGATTCAAGAAAGAGAAATTGGAATTTGTCCTGAATGCCAGGGAAAATTAATTATCAAAACTTCAAAATTTGGCAAATTTATTGCCTGTTCAAATTATCCAAAATGCAGATATACAAAACCAATTTTAAAAACTATTGCCAATAAAAAATGTCCTAAATGCAATGGTGATATTGTGATAAAATATACTAAATCAAAGAAAAAATTTTTTGGATGTATTAATTATCCAAAATGTAATTTTAGTTCTTGGAGTTTAAAAGAAATATGAAATATATTTTTATATCAGGCGGAGTAATTTCGGGAATTGGAAAAGGAATAACATCTGCCTCAATCGCTCTTCTTTTAAAACAAGCCGGATATAAAATTACTTCTTTAAAATTTGAAAATTATCTAAATTTAGACGCCGGAACAATCAATCCTATAGAACATGGCGATGTTTTTTTATGCGAAGACGGAACTGAAGCTGATATGGATATTGGCACCTATGAAAAATTTTTAGGCGTTGAAATGGGAAAAGATAATTTTATAACAATGGGAAAAATTTATAAAACAGTAATTGATAAAGAAAGAAGATTTGAATATCAAGGAGAAGATGTTGAAGCAATTCCCCACGTCACTGATGAAATTATAAAAAGAATAAAAGATTTAGGAAAAAAAACCAAGGCTGAAATAGTCTTGATTGAACTTGGAGGAACAGCTGGAGAATATCAAAATATTTTTTATTATGAAGCTTCCCGTCTTTTAACTTTAAAAAATCCGCAGGACGTAATTCATATTCATGTTTCATATGTGCCAACTCCTTCTCATTTAGGAGAGCCAAAAACAAAACCGACTCAATTGTCTGTTAGAACTTTAAACAGCATGGGAATTCAGCCTGATTTTATTGTTGCCAGAAGCGAAAATTTTTTAGATAAACGAAGAATTGAGAGGTTTGCTGTTTTTTGCAATGTCCATCCAGAAAATATTATCTCAAATCCAGATGCAAAACATCCTTATGAAGTGCCTCTTATTTTAAATAACCAAAATTTTGCTCAAAAAATATTAAAAAAATTAAATTTAAAAGAAAAAACTCCTGATTTAAAACAATGGCAAAAATTAGTTGAAAAGATTTATAAAAAAAAGAGTAAAAAAATAAACATTGCTATTGTCGGCAAATATTTTGGCACTGGAAATTATCAGTTAAGAGATTCTTATGCGGCTTTATTTGATGCAATTGATCATGCTTCTTGGGAGAATGATGCTGAGGTAAATACTATCTGGATTGATGCTGAAAAAGTAGAAAAAAATGGTCCAGAGATAATTGGCAGACCGGATGGAATTATTGTACCAATCGGCTGGGGAGAAAGAGGAGCTGAAGGAATGATAAAAACTGCTTCTTATGCCAGAATTAATAAAATTCCTTATCTTGGTCTTTGTTATGGAATGCAATTAGCAGTAATTGCTTTTGCCCGCGATGTTTTAGGCTGGAAAGATGCTAATACTGAAGAAAATGATAAAAATACTCCTCATAATGTAATTCATCTTATGCCCAAACAAGAAGAGATTATGAAAAGAAGAGCTTATGGCGGAACAATGAGGCTTGGAGCCTGGCAGGCAAAAATAAAAAAAGGAACGATTGCTTGGGAAATATATGAAAAAGAAATAATATCTGAGCGTCATCGTCATCGATATGAATTCAATGATAAATTTGTTCAAGATTTTGAAAAAGCTGGATTAATAATAAGCGCTAGATCTGTTGTTGAAAATCTTTGCGAAATGATTGAATTGCCAAAATCTGTTCACCCTTTTTATTTTGCCACTCAAGGCCATCCTGAATATAAATCACAACCTCTTAAACCTAATCCTGTTTTTTTAAGATTTTTAAAAGAAGCGGCTAAACATCTAACATCTAACTTCTAAAACTTCTAACATCTACCCTCCACCCTCAATCTTCAACCTTCCATCTTATATCTTCTAACTTATAACATCAACTATTAATTTTCAATTTTCAATTTCTATTAAATTATTAATAAATTATTAATTTATTAATTATTAAATATTAAATAAAAATTAAAAATTAATTTATTAAAAATTATTTTTTTCAAGTTTATTATAAGTCTATTATTTAGTTTATAAGTTTAGAA
>JAOAFI010000001.1 GCA_026416375.1 Patescibacteria group bacterium
ATTTAAAAGAAACTAAAGATATTATCATACAACGTATCGTTAGTTAACAGATAAGATTTATTTATTTTGATGATCAGCTAATTCTTGTATTACTGCCTCTCTCTCCTTTACTTCTTTATCTGAAGCTGGTTGTGGAGGTGGACTGGTTGTTGATTCCACAGGAATACCCCTCTTTTTTGCCCAGCTTATTCTATTTTCTATATCTTTTCGTGCTGTAGCAACATATTTTCTTTCACCGGTTTCAGGATCAACACTAATAAAAGGAAGTGCTCCAGGAAGTATTCTTATAGGATTTTTTTTTGTAGTAATAATTTTTTTTATTTTATTATAATTTTCTATTCTTAAATCTAACATTTTTTCATTTTACTTCTTCTTCTTCTTCTTCTTGTCAAGGGAAAAACATCTTGACAATGAAAATATTTTCTATTAATATAGAAAATTAGCTATAGTTAAAATTATAAATTTTAGAAAATAAACCTATTTTATGTTAAAAATAGAATATATTTGGCGCGATTTGCTTGATAGAGTAATAGAAGATCAAAACCCTTATTTTACTATTTTAGACCTTTCCAAAAAATATCATCTTTCAACCAGTGTTGTTAACTATGCTTTAAATCCTTTAAAAGAGTTAAATATTATCAAGATAAGAAAGTTTTCTTCAAGAGTAATAGATTGGGAAAAACTATTGTTTTTTTGGGCCACAAGACGAAGCCTTGCCAAAGATATTATTTATTCAACTTATTCTAATCTGCCAGTTTTTGAAAGAGAGTCTTTGATGACTGCAGATGTAATTCCAACAGGCTATACTGCTTTTAGGATTTTTTTAAAAAAATACCATCTGATTATGATGTTGTTTATTTTTATTCTCAAAAACTAGAAAAAGTCAAAAAAAAATTTCCTCCAAGCAAAAAAAGCCAAATATTTTTATTCTTAAGCCAGATAGATATATATTTAGCTAAAAAAAAGAAAATCAGTTTGTCTCAGCTTTTTGTTGATTTGTGGAATATGAGCCAAGTGGTATGCAAAAGATTTTCAAGAAGCGCTTATCTTAGAAATTAAGAAAAAATTAAATCAATGACTGATTTTTATCAAAACTATTTAACTGACAAAAGCTATCAGCTTTTAATTAATTTAAGAAAAAAATACCAATTTGTTCTTATTGGCGGATGGGCAGTTTATTTTTATACCCAGTCTCTCAAATCAAAAGATATTGATATGATTATTGATTTTTCTGAGCTTGAAAAAATTAAAAAAGAATTTTTTTTGGAAAAAAATGAAAGATTAAAAAAATACCAGATAAAAATTGAGGAAATTGATATTTATATTTATCTGCCTTTTTATTCTTTTTTAGGTTTGCCGGCTGAAGAAATAATTAAAAAAACAACGGTCGTTGACAATTTTTATTTAGTAGAAAAAGAGATTTTTCTGATTACTAAAGTTTTTGCCTATAAAAACAGACGAGGAAGTATTAAAGGAGAAAAAGACTTGCTTGATATTTTTAGTCTTTTGTTTTTGGATGATTTTGATTTTAAATATTTTTTGAAAGTTATAAAACAATATAAACTAAAAAATCTTTTGTTGATTTTAACTGATTTATTAAAAAAAACCAAAAGCCTTGAAGATTTAAACCTTAACCATCATCGATTGGTCAAGAAAAAAAAGAGAGATTTTAGAGAGATTAGTTTGATTATTAAAATTAATTATTTTTTGCCATATATTCTATTCTTGTAGGACATTTTGCTTGTTGATATGTATCTCCAAGACACATACGAGGATGTTTTGGGTCAGCCAATCCACAAAAACCTGCTAATAAAGTTCCAAAAAATAGTTTATAAATATTAGTAGGCGTTTCAAATTTTTCATCTTTTCCATATCTTTCAACTGCCTCTTCTGTTGTTTTTAAATGTGGACACCCTTCACATCCATTTCCCATATTATAGGATATTATACTGCTTCTTCTTCTTTTCAAGAGGAAAATAAACAGACGTAGAGTTTTATGATTTTTATGACAACAAATATTCTTCAAAAGACTATCCTTAATATTCGAATTTAATATGCTAAAATTACTTTTATGAAAATTGGAGTTTTTGATTCTGGTCTTGGAGGACTATTGATTTTTAAAGAAATTATTAAAGTTCTTCCTCAATATGATTATGTTTATTTAGGAGACAATGCTAGAGTTCCTTATGGAGGAAGATCCAATGAGACAATTTATAAATTTACACTTCAATCTGTTGATTTTTTATTTAAAAAAAACTGCCAATTTGTGATTTTAGCCTGCAACAGCGCTTCATCTGTTGCTTTAAAAAAAATTCAGCAGGATTATTTGCCAAAAAATTATTTTGACAGAAGAGTTTTAGGAGTAATTGTGCCAACAATTGAATCTCTTGATTTAAAATCTTCAAAAAATAAATTAATTGGAATTATTGGCACCAAGGCAACAATTAGCTCAAATTTTTATAAAAAAGAAATAAAAAAAATTAATCCGAAAACAAAAGTGATTCAAAAACCAACT
>JAOAFI010000020.1 GCA_026416375.1 Patescibacteria group bacterium
TCCCAAAATATAAGCCACCAAGCTTCCGGCAACAGATCCTCTTCCAGGCCCAACTCCAACGCCATGACTCTTTGCCCAATTGACAAAATCAGAAACAATCAAAAAATAAGTCGCATAACCTTTTTTTATAATAATATCAAGCTCATAATTTATTCTTTTTTCAATTATTTCTTTTGGATAATTTGAAACCCTTTTTTTTCGCTCTTCAGTTAATTTTTTTAAATATTCCTCAGGCGATTCATTTTTTGGAGTCTCATATTTTGGCAAAATCCATTTTCCCAAAGGTATTTCAAGATTACATTGTTGAGCGATTTTTATAGTATTTTCAATTGCTTCAGGAATATCAAGATACATTCCTTTCATTTCTTCAGGCGATTTAAAATAATAGTCGGGAACATCAATCATTGATATTGGCCTGTTTTTCTCCAAAATTGTGTGAAGAGTTTGAATGCATAAAAGAATTTCTTGAGCATAAGCATCTTCAGACTCAATATAATGGACATCATTTGTGGCAACAATCGGCACTCCATATTTTCGGGAAAGTTTTATTAATTGTTTATTCACTTCTTCTAATTTTTCAATTTTTGGATGACGCTGGATTTCAAGATAAAAATCATCTTTAAAAATGTTTAGATATTTTTCTAAAGTTTTTTCTGCAGTTTCAATCTGATTATTTAAAATTAAATTTGGTATTTCTCCTTGTAGACATCCAGACAAAGCAATTAATCCATCGCTGTATTTTTCCAAAAGTTCAAAATCAACTCTTGGCTTATAATAAAATCCTTCTAAATTTGCTAAAGTTACTAGTTTAAGAAGATTTTTATAACCAATATAATTTTTTGCCAATAAAACCAAATGATAATAATTTTTTTCATCTCCATTGTTTTTGTCAAACCTTGACTTTTTTGCCTTATACACTTCAACACCAATAATCGGCTTTATTCCAGTCTCAATAGCTTTAATATAAAATTTTATTGCGCCATATAAAGCACCATGATCAGTGATTGCCAAAGCATTCATGCCATAACTCTTTGCTTTATTTATTAATTCATCAATTCGGCACATTCCATCAAGAAGCGAATAACCAGTATGAACATGAAGATGAATAAATGACATAAATAAAATTTAAAAATTTTTTATAATATTTTTATGTTATCAAATTTTTTAGCTTTTTTAAAAGAAAAAAATCAATTAAACAAAAATACTTATTATTTTCATTTTAATCTTATTGAACCAAAAGAAATAAATTTTATTCCTGGCCAATATCTTATTTTAAAAATAGATAAAAAAACTCGTCTTTATTCAATTGCTTCATCTGCTAATCAAAAAAATAGTTTTGATCTTTTAATAAAAATTATTCCTCAAGGATTAGCTTCAAATTATTTTTTAAATTTAAATATTAATGATAAGGTTAATTTTCTTGGACCAGCTGGAGTTTTTAAATTAAAAGAAAATTCTAATAAAAAAATATTTTTATCTGTCTCAACAGGAATTGCTCCTTTTTTATCAATGATAAAATCAAAAAATTATAATTTTGAAAATGATTATTTTCTTTTTTGGGGATTAAAATATAAAGAAGATGTTTATTTTTTGGAAAAATTAAAAGAAATCAAAAATAATTCAAATGGAAAGTTTAATTTTAAAATTTGTCTTTCTCAAGAAAAAGAAATTTTTAATGAAGATTTTATTTGCGGAAGAGTTGACATTGGTTTAGAAAAAAATATACAAATTAAAAATCTATCCTTTTTTGAATATTATCTTTGTGGAGGAGGGAATTTTATTGATGATATGAAAAAATACTTAGAAAAAAATTGTGTTTCAAAAGAAAAAATATTTTTTGAAAAATATTATTAAATTATTTTTTTAATAAAAATTTTTTTGCTTTCATTTCAAGGGAATCATCAAGTTTTTTTAAATGAATTTTTTTATGATATTTTTTCTCTAGAGCTTTTTCTATAAGATAATCAGCTAATTCTGGGTTTTTTGGCAAAATCGGACCATGAAGATAAGTACCAATGCTATTTTTATATATCGCTCCTTCAAGTTTATCTTTATCATTATTTCCATATCCTCTAATAACTTTTGAAAAAGGATTGATATTTTTTCCTAAATAAGTTCTGCCTGTATGATTTTCAAAACCCACAAAAAATGATTTAAATAAAAATGGTTGAGTGACAATATCGCCAATTAATCTTTTAGCATTAATTCCAGGGCTTTCAGTATATAAATCAAAAATTCCAAGGCCTTTAATAATTTTTCCATCAGCAGCTTTGTAATATTTGCCCAAAAATTGATAAGCACCGCAGACATAAAGACCAGGAGTATAATCCTCAATTTTATCTTTAAGATATTTGCCTTTTTCTTCAAGAAGATCTTTGTTAACAATTTCCTGCTGTTTATCTTGAGCGCCTCCCATAAATAAAATATCAGCCTCATTTATTAATGAAGGATTATCAGAAACAGATATTTTTAAAACATTGCATTTTATTCCTCTTTTTTTTATTCGATAAAACAAAGCAATAATATTGCCTCTATCTCCATAAGTATTCATTAAATCAGGATAAAGCCAGCCAATATTTAAAAAATATTTTTTATTTTTCATAATAATTTTCTGCCAATTAAAAACTTTCTTAATTCAAGCATAGCTGAGTATGTTGGCAAAACAAATATTTTTTCTCTTTCTTTTGTTTTTTTTACTATTTCATTTATTGCTTGTTTAAAATCAGTAAATATTTTTGTTTTTGCTTCTTCATATTTAAATCTTAAACCCATATCATAAGCCCGATCGCCTGAAATATAAATATTTTTAGAATTTTTTAAAATTAATTGAAAATCAACATCCCATATCCAAGAAATATCAAGCCCATCAGGAATTCTATTGTTTAAAATAATTAAAAAATTTGCTTTTTTATTTTTTAATATATCTTTTATTGTCTGAATAGATTGATTAAAACCAGATGGATTTTTTGACAAAAGAATAAAAAACTTTCTATTTTTATAAATTATTTGCTCTTGTCTGCCAAAAGCGGGCTGAAAATTTTTAAGCAAAAGATTAAAGCCTTTTTTTTTATGAAATATGTTTTTAATTAAAGATAAAACTGCATTAGTATTATAAATATTATAAATTCCGTAAAGCTGATATTTTATTTTTTGCTGACTAAAATCTTCTAATTGTTGAGTTCTTTTAAAATCGCATTTTTGACAATAAAAGTCTCCCAAATGAGAATAAGCAATTTTTTTATAAGTTAAAATATTTTGACAGTTTGGACAATAAGAAAAATCTATATCAGAGGAAAGACTTTTTTTTGTCATTAATTTTTTATCAATTCCAAAAAAAATTTTTTGATTTTCAAGTTTTTTTGACTCATTGTATAAAAATGGATCATCAGCATTAACAACAAATAAAGTATTTTTATCTATATCTTTAAAAGCATTAAACCATCGCAATCCAATTGTATTTACTTCTCCATATCTATCAAGCTGATCGCGGAATAAATTTAAGATTATTATTGCTTGAGGATTAGTTATTTTTTTTAAAATTTGCGGAAAACTAAACTCATCAGTTTCAAATACAGCATAATCTTTTTTAATATTGCCAAAAATATCAGAGTTTTTAATAAAAGCTGAAACAATTCCATTGACTAAATTTGCTCCTTCTTGATTATAAAATACTCTGTAACCTAATTTTTTTAAAATAAATGATAATAAAGAGACTGTTGTTGTTTTGCCGTTAGTGCCGGCAACAAAAATTATTTTTAAATGCGGATTTTTTTTAATTATTTTTTCAATAAAATTATTGTCAAATTTTAAAATCAAATGTCCAGGCCAAGTAGAACCGGATCCAATTTTAAATTTTTCGCTTAAAAAACCAACAATTTTAGCAACAAAAATATACAAAAACATACAAATATTATAACACCTAACATCTAACACTTAACGTATAACTTTTAACATATAACGTATAACATTATTCATTATTAATTATTGAATAAAAATTAAAAATTAGTTTAGCGAGTTTAGAAGGTTTAGCGGGTTTTATTTTTAGTTTTGATTTTTGACTTTTGAGTTTTGAGTTATTTTTACATGCTTCTTAATATTTTTATTCTTTCTTCAATAGGCGGATGAGTAGAAAAAAGATTAACTAGCCATGAAAAAGAATTTTTTCCATTCAAAGGATTAACTATAAAAAGATGAGCAAACGAAGAAGGAACAAATTTAGATGATTGATATTGACTAATTTTTTCTAAAGCATCAGCCAACCCATTAGGATTTCTTGTTAATAAAACAGCTGAGGCATCAGCTAAAAATTCTCTTTTTCTTGATATAGCAAGCTGAATTAAAGTAGCAGCAATAGGAACAAGAATTAAAGCTAATATAAAAATTATTGATAAAATTGGATTTTTTCTATTTTCCTCATCATTATGATGCCTGTTCCACCAAAAACTTCTCATAATCCAATCAGTAATTATGCTAATAGCACCAACTAAAACCGAAATAATTGAAGCTAATAAAATATCATAATTTTTTATATGAGAAAGCTCATGAGCAACAACTCCTTCAATATCAGATCTATCAAGTCTTTTCAAAAGTCCGGTTGTTGCGCAAACTACAGCATGTTTTGGATCTCTTCCTGTGGCAAAAGCATTTGGAGTTTCATCGTCAATAACATAAAGTTTTGGCATTGGCAGTCCGGCAGCAATAGCTAAATTTTCAGTAGTAGTATAAAAGTCAAAAAATTGTCTTTTTGAAGCAGGTCTGGCTCCTGTTGCCAAAAGAACTAATTTATCAGAATAAAAATAACTTCCTACCGAAGAAAGAGTAGAAATAATTAATCCTAAAAACAGATATCCTTGAGAATTGCCGTAATATTTGCCAATTAAATAAAAAAAACCACTAAAAATAAAAATAAATAATCCCATTATCAGCCAAGTTTTTATTTTATTTTCATTAATTTGTTTATATACAGACATAATCAAAATCTTACATTAACTTTTTTTCTTTCTTCCTCATTAGCTTCAAAAAAATCAAATTTTTTAAATCCAAAAATATTAGCAATTATATTTGACGGAAACATTTGAACTTTAGTATTAAAATCCAAAACATTAGCATTATAAAACTGTCTTGAATAAGCGACTTTGTCTTCAGTGTCCTCAAGCTGTCTTTGAAGATCCTGAAAATTAGCGCTTGCCTGAAGCTGAGGATAAGCTTCAGCAACAGCAAAAAGCGATTTTAAAGCATCAGTTAACTGGTTATTTGCTTTTACTTTTTCTTCAATAGTATTTGCTTTCATAAGACTAGATCTAGCTTTGGTTACTTCAGCAAAAACTTCTTTTTCATGTTTAGCATAGCCTTTAACTGTCTCAACCAAATTTGGAATTAAATCAGCTCTTCTTTTAAGCTGAACATCAATTCCAGACAATGCTTCTTCAATTCTTGTTTTTAAAACAACAAAACCATTATATTGAGCAATAAAATACAAAATCAAAACTACAACTATACCTATAGCTATTAGCATATGATATTTATATCAACTTTTAATAATATAAAATAAAAATCAACCTAGCGCGATCGACGGGACTTGAACCCGCAACCTCCCCCGATGTAACATCGGGATGCTCTAGCCAATTATTTTTTATTTTAAAGAGCATTTTAATCTAATTCTAGCGCGATCGACGGGACTTGAACCCGCAACCCCTTCCGTGACAGGGAAGTGCTCTAGCCAATTGAGCTACGACCGCAATTATCAATTTATCAATATATTTTAACAAAAATAAAAAAATATTTTCAACACATAACATCCAACATCTAACTTCTAACGTCTAACAACTAACATATAACATATAACGTGTAACGTATAGCATCAAATATTAATTTCTAATTTTTAATTTTCAATTTCTATTAAATTTATTAATTATTAATTATTAAATAAAAATTAAAAATTAATTTATTAAAAATTATTTTTTTCAAGTTTATTATTTAGTTTAACGAGTTTAGAAGGTTAGCGAGTTTTGCGGGTTTTGAGAATTTTGTCCGCCAGCTGGCGTCTGCCAACTGGCGAATTGACTTTTTAGCTTTGAGTTATTATAATTGGCTTGTCATGAAAAAGAAATATTATAAAAATATCTCTTATAAAAAATTACTTTTTTCAATAATTAAAGAAAAATATTTTGAACTTTTTTTAGGAATGTTTTTTTCATTTATGATTTCATTTTATACTTATAAATTTTTTTTAAAAAATATAAATCTTAATTTAAAATTTTCTTTACCAAAAATTTCTTTTAATAATAAATTATCTAAAAAAATTGAAAACAAAAAATCAACCAATCAGCAAAAAATCTATATTGTTCAGCCGGGCGATGATTTGTGGCATATTGCTGAAAAATTTTACGGCTCAGGTTTTAATGCTTATGATATTGCTGTTGCTAATAATTTTGATCCTTCAGCTCCAATTTCAGAAGGCCAAAAATTAATTATTCCATCAGTTAAACCTCGCCAATTAACAAAAGGCGAAACATCATCTGCTCAAGCAAATTTTAATAAAACAAAATATATTGTCCAGCCAGGCGATTCTTTATCTATTATCTCTTTAAAATTTTACGGCAGTCTTTATGCCTGGCCAAAAATATTAGAAGCTAATAAACTTATCTCTCCTGATAATATTGAGGTTGGAACAGAGCTTATCATTCCTTAATTTTTATTACTATTTACTATTTACTATTTAAATCATAAAATTTATAATATTGCTGGGATAGCTCAATGGCAGAGCAGCGGTATCGTAAACCGTAGGTTCCGAGTTCAAGTCTCGGTCCCAGCTCAAAAAAATATGAAAAAGAATCCATTTCTGATTATTTTTATTCTTATAGTTCTTTCGTTTTTTATTATTAATTTTGGATTAAACATTATTATTAACTCTTCTATTTTTATTGCTAATTTTTTTCAAAAAAGAAAATCGCCGGAAATAATTAAAAAAAACAATAATCAATATTTATCAGTTGATATTGATAATATCCCAGTTGCCACAAACAGTTCAAAAATCATTATTGAAATGAGTGCTATAAATATCGATGAAATAGACGTTTATCTTAATGATCAAAAAATAAAACAAATAAAAGATTTTCTTTCTCAAAATTTCTCCGAAGAAATAAATGATTTAAAAGAAGGCGAAAACAAAATATATCTTGTCGGCAAAAACAAATCAGAAAATATGACAAAAAAAACCCAAGTTTATAAAGTTCTCTACAAACCAACAAAACCAAAACTAGAAATCAGCGAACCAAAAGACGGAGAAATTATTAATAAAAATGAAATATCAATAAAAGGCGAAACTGACAAAGAAGTATATATAAAAATAAATAACCTGCCAGTAATTGTTGATGCTTTAGGAAAATTTCAATATCAAGCAAGATTAAATGAAGGAGAAAATAATTTTGAGATAGAAGCAATTGACATTGCCGGCAATATTGAAAAAAAATCAATAAAAATCATCTATCAAAAAGACTAGAAAAAAACAAAAAAAGAACAAATGGATGAAGAAAAATATTGTCAAAAAAAGAAGCAATAAAAATAAAAATTAACAATGTTCTTTTAACTTCATATTTTTTCCAAATTATTTTTATAAATGCTATAAACCCTAACAAGCCAATTATTCCAGATGTTGCTAATATTGTCAAATAACTTGAGGAAAAATTTGAACCCGCATTTGAATTTTCAATTCCCCTGACATACCGAAGATGATTATAGCCAAAACCAAAAACTGGTTTTTTAAAAAATAAATTTATTGCTTCCTGATAATCTTTAACTCTTGAGACAATAGTATAAGTTCTGGTTAGTTTTGCTCCTTCTCCTTCTGGTTTTGGAATTAAAATCAAAAAACCGATCATTAATAATAAAATTGTCAAAAATATAAAAAAAGATTTCTTATTTGAAAAAAAGACATAAAAAAGAGCAATAAAAAAACTTAAAATTATAGCCCGGGAATAAGTTAAAATCAAAAAAAGAGCAAAAATAATTTTTAAAAAAATATTTTTTTCATTAAAAAAAATGAGTCCAAAAACTGCTCCGGCAATTGAAGTGTCAAAAAAAACCCCAAATGCCCGCTCCAAATGCGGATCCCAGCCCAAATACATTAGATTTCTTAAATTTGGATATAAAAAATATTGAGTGATGGTAGTGATAATTGTCAAAAAATAAAATATTTTTAGGCTGTTAGCAATAATTTTTTTGTTTTTTTTCTCCTCTTTTGTCCAATAAAAAATATAAAGAAAATAAAGAAGATAAAAAGTTATTCTTAAAAGATATAAAAAAGCAATTAAATTTTGAAAATAATTAAACCGGTAAAAATTGATTAAATATGAGATAAAAAGAAAAAGAGGCAGTAAAAAAAATTTTTTTTCATTTTTAAAAAAATAAATTATCGGCTTAAATTTAAATTTTAAAAAAAGAGCAAAAATAAAAAATAATAAAAAAATCTCATATATATAAAAATTTATCTGCCTTTCAAAAAGAGTGATTCGTCCAAGCTGTCCAAAAGAAAAAAGAAAGAATATAAAGTATAAAAAAAAACTCATTTTTTAAGATAATTTAACTGATATAGTTTAGCCCGGACTAAAAATGAGTGAAAACTCATTAAAAAAGAATAAATAAAACCAGGAGCTTTATCTAAAAACCCCAAAAAAATAAAATAAGTTAAAACAAATTTAAATAAAGGATAAAAAATAATTTCAAAGATATTTGTTTTTTTTCCTTGCTGATAGAGCTCATTGGCTCTAATGGTTGAATAAAAATTAATTTTTTTAATAAATTCTTTTAAAGTTTGATGAGGATAATGATTTAAATAGTTATTGAAAGTTTTGATTTTTGTCCGCCAGCTGACGGATTGATTTTTAAGTTTAAATTCTTCGTGAACATTGCCTGAAAAACTGCCAAATTTTTTATTGACTAGCCTAATAAATCCTTTTTTTCTTGCTTTTAAGACTTCGCCGTATTTCACTTCTCTACCCCAAAAATAATCACGTCGTTTAATATAAAAAGCAAAAACGTCATTATCGCTCTTTTCTTTGTCATTCACATTATTTTTTTTGTCATTCCTGTAATTTTCTTTGTCATTCCCGCGAATGCGGGAATCCCTTTTTAAATTGACAATCTCTTTTTTCAATTCCTCGCTTACTTGCTCATCAGCATCAACAAAAAGTACCCAGTCGTAGCTTGATTTTTTAAGGCCAAAATTCTTCTGCTCAGCAAAATTATTCTCAAGATTTCTTTTATAAATTCTTAATTTTACATTTCCATTTTGAATTTTGTCCGCCAGCTGGCGGATTAAACTTTTAACTTTCTCAATAGTTTTGTCTTCTGAATAATCATCAACAACAATTATTTCGTCGCAAAAATCTAAAGATTTTAAACATTTTTCAATATTTTTTTCCTCATTTTTTGCCAAAACAACTGCCGAAATTTTCATAATTATTTTCTTAAATTTTACCTTAAACTTACCAAAATTTAAATTATTATCAACTAATACTTAACTTATAACTTATAATTAATCATTATTTATTATTTAGATTAATGAGTTTAGAAAGTTAGC
>JAOAFI010000019.1 GCA_026416375.1 Patescibacteria group bacterium
TTAGGAACAATCATCACTGCCTCGCCGTTTTATGAAAGATTTGATTTGGTATTAATTGGTAAAGAAGCTCATGCTTCTCTACCTAATAAAGCAAAAAATATTCTTTTTCCATTAAAAGAAATATTAAACAAACAAAAATTAGGAAAAATAGATGCTTATACTCTTTTTAATATCGGAGTAATAAATGGAGGTTATGTCAGAAACACAATTCCAGGCGAACTCCATCTTAAAGGAGAAATTAGAAGTTTTCTTGAAAAAAATTTAATAAAAGAAAAAAATAAATTCTTAAATATTCTTGAAAAAATAGAAAAAAAATACTCAATAAAAATCAAAAAAGATTTTGTCAGAGAAAATCCAGGATATTTTCATAACGATAAAAAAATAATAAATAAAATAAAAAATATAATCAAAAAAACAGGCTTAAAACCAGCTTTAAAACAAGCCTGGGGAGTATCTGATGCTAATATTTTTAATGATAAAAAAAATCTTTTATGCTTTAATTTGGCTGATGCCACAGAATTTAGTCATTCAAAAGAAGAAAGAATTAAAATTAAAAATCTGATAAAATTAAAAGAAATAATAGAAACTATTATTAATAATTTTTAACTTTTGACTTTTAACTTTTAACTCTTATGATCTGGGCAGACAGAGAAGCAAAAAGATTAAAAGAAAGAAATTTGTCTCTTGAGTGGGTAGATGATATGAAAACTCCATCAGGCCGAATTCATGTCGGTTCTCTTCGCGGAGTAGTAATCCACGATATGATTTATAAAGCCTTAAAAAAAATTGGTGTAAATACAAAATTTTCTTGGGTTTTTAATGATATGGATCCAATGGATGGACTTCCAGTTTATCTTGAAAAAGAAAAATGGGAAAAATATATGGGTTATCCTTTATACAAAATCCCCTCGCCTGTTTCTGGATACAAATCCTATGCTTATTATTTTGCCAGTGAGTTTATCGAAGTTTTTCAATCAATAAATTGTCATCCAAAAATTATCTGGTCAAGCGAACTTTATGCTTCAGGAAAGATGAATGAAATTATAAAAACATTTCTTGACAATGCTAAAAAAGTAAGAGAAATCTATAAAAAAATCGCTAAAGCTGAAAAATCAGAATCTTGGTACCCGTATAATCCAGTTTGTCAAAAATGCGGAAAAATCGGCACAACTAATGTTTATAAATGGGACAGCCAATATGTATATTATCGCTGTGAGTATCATATGGTTGATTGGGCTGATGGCTGCGGATATGAAGGAAAAGTTGAGCCTATTGGCGAAAACGGCAAACTACCATGGAAACTTGATTGGCCAGGTCACTGGAAAGCAATTGGCATCACTATTGAATCATCAGGCAAAGATCATATGTCATCTGGCGGTTCATATGATGTTGCCAGTCATTTAGTAAAAGAAATTTTAAATTATAATCCTCCTGATGCTTTTGGCGGATATGAATGGTTTACAATTGGCGGAAGAAAAATGTCCTCATCAAAAGGAGTCGGCTCATCAGCCAAAGAAGTTTCAGAAATTCTTCCTCCTGAAATTTTAAGATTTTTAATTGTTCGAACACCAATCAAAACTCATCTTGATTTTAATCCATATGGCGAAACAATACCTCGTCTTTTTGACGAATATGACAGATGTCTAAATGCCTATTTTGACAAAATTGAAAAAAAAGTTCCTTCTGGAAAACAAGGAGAAGTAATTCTTGATTTTGCCCGAATTATTGAATTTTCAGCTGTATCAACTCTCTCTCAAAAAAGATTGTTTTTGCCAAGATTTAAAACCATTACTTCTCTTTTAAAAAATCACAAAAAAGAAGATGAAATAATATCTTTTTTTGAAAATCAAAAAAAAGAAAAATTAAACAAAGAAGAAAAAAACATTCTTGAAGAAAGAATAAAATATGCCAAAATTTATCTTGAAAAATATCAAACAACAGATCAAAGCTCATCCGCCAATTGGCGGACGCCAGCCGACGGACACCAGCCAGCGAACAAAACTCAAAATTATCAGCTTAATCAAAAACAAAAAGAGTTCTTAAAATTATTAGCAGAAAATTTAAAAAAACTAAAAAAAGAAGATAAAGAAGAAATTCAAAAAATAATTTTGAAAACAATAAACAATTTAAAAATCTCTCCAAAAGAAGCTTTCAGTGCTTTTTATTTTGCTCTAATTGGCACTCTTTATGGTCCAAAAGCTGGAGATTTAATAATTAAAATAGGTCTAAAAAAATCAATTGAAAAACTTCAAAAAATTTTTAAGGAATAATTCCCAAAGATAAAGCAACTATTTGAGAATAATTAGCTTCATTAAAACTTAATTCAAATTCTTGAACTTCAGGTTTTTTATTTTTATCTTCAGATACTATATAATTTTTATCTCCTCCTTCATTGTCTGTATAGTCATAAATTAATATTTTTATTTTTCTTCCATTTAATCCAAACTCTTCCAACATTCTTGTTAAATCAGCGCTTGATAATCCTAAAGCATAATCTTTTTGATAATCAATAGCATTTCTTACAAATTCTATAAATCTTATGTTTTCTCTTGTTATTTTTTCATAATCAACAACAATCATTCTTTTTCTAAAAAAAGGCATTACTCTTCCTAACTTCACATCATATCGATATTCAACATCTATCCTTCCAGAAATTGATCTTAAATGAACTCCTGTATTAACTCTTTGTTCTAATAAACCAATTAGGATATTTGGATCTTTTGGCTTGTGAATTAACTCTATTCCCTCATCTTGATGATCAGTTGTAATACTAGTTCCTTCAGGAAAATATAATCCCCAAGTTGAATCAGCAGTAAAAAACTTTCCTGTTTTTTGCAAAATTAAAAAAAGACTCCCAATATCAGAATCATTAGCTATTAAAGCTTGAATAATTTCCTCTTGGCTTTTTTGAGCAAATTGAGGAAATTGTCTTTTAAATTCTTCAATTTTAACAGGCAAAATTCTTGTTAATTCAGACAAAACTACCTCATGCGTTTTAATCACTCCTCTTGCTTTATCAGTTGCCAGCTCCAAAACAACCGGCGGAGAAGTAGCATCTCTTCTAAATGGAGTAATTCCGCCATTTTCTCCATGTTGATCATATATTTGTTTTTGAGTTTTGTCTTCATAATGACCAAAATGAAAATTCGCTAAATTCAAACCCTTCAAATCTTCAACTTGAATTCCAGAAAACTCAGCTGCTTCTTTTTTTATTCCTTTTGCTCCAGTCATAAAAACCGGTTCAAAAAATCTATTAATATCAAATAAATATCTATTTATTAACTCTCTCCAATATAATTCTTTTTGAGAAACAGCTTTTTCTTGTAATTGATAAAATCTGGGTTTTTCTGTCATTATTTTTTTATTTATAAAAAAACGCCCTCCGACTCGGAGGGCTAAAAACAAGTTTTAAAAAATTTTAATTTTAAATTTTAATTTTTTTGTTTTCATTTTTTATTTAAAAAAAATGCCTCTTTTTTCAAAGGGGCTTTAAAAAACAAATATTTAACTTAAAATAATATATAGATATTTTAAAAAAATCAATAGATATTTTTATATCAAAATGTATAATTTATAAATGATAAAAAAAATTTTAATTGCCACTCATAATCCAGCAAAATTAGAAGAAATAAAACTTGGCTTAGAAGAATTAGAAAAATATAAAATTCAACTTATTAGCTTAAACGACGTTAGAGTAGAGAACTCGCCTGAAGAAACTGGAAAAACCTTCAAAGAAAATGCTTTGCTAAAAGCAAAATTTTATAGCAACTTGACTCAGCTGCCAACAATCTCAGATGACGGAGGCTTAATTATTCCCTATCTTGATAATGAGCCAGGAGTAAAATCAAGGCGCTGGCTTGGATATGATGCAAGTGATGAAGAATTAATTAGTTATACGTTAAAAAGATTAAAAAATACCACTAAAAAACAAAGAACTGCTTATCTTCAAACTTGTCTTTGTTTTTATCTGCCAAAAAAAACAAGCTCAAAAATTCTATCTTTAACACGATCGCATCAAAAACAGAACAAAAAAAACAAAGATTTTCTTATACTTCAAGAGGAAAAAATCAAAGGTTATATTGCTTTTTCATCAAGCAAAAAAAGAATCAAAGGCTATCCTTTTCGAGCTTTATTTATTGTTGAAAAATATAACAAATATTATGATGAATTAACAGATGAAGAACATCAAAAAATAAATCATCGTTTAACTGCTTTAAAAAAAATTGTTAAAAAAATAAAAGAAAAATTAGAAATTGAAAATTAAAAATTAAAAATTTAAAATAGAATTATGCTTTCAATTGATTTTATTAAAAAAAATAAACAAAAAGTTATTGAGGCAATCAAAAATAAAAATAGACAAGCTGATATTGACAAAATTTTATCTCTTGATGATCAAAGAGGCAAATTGATTTTTGACATTCAAAATCTTCGCTCTCAAAGAAATAAAATTGCCAAAGAAAAACCAACTGAAAAAATAATTAATGAAGGAAAAAAATTAAAAGAACAAATAAAAGAAAAAGAAGAATTATTAAAAAAAATAGAAAATGAACTGAATGAACTTCTCTCTTATGTTCCAAATGTTCCTCTTGATGAAGTACCTGTTGGAAAAGACTCATCAGGAAATATTGAAATAAAAAAATGGGGTGAACCTAAAAAATTTGACTTTTCTCCAAAATCTCATATTGATTTAGGAATTTATCTTGATATTTTTGATGTTGAAAGAGGTACAAAAGTTTCAGGATTTAGAGGATATTTTTTAAAAAATGAGGGAGCAATTCTTCACTTAGCAATTCTTTTTTACGTTTTCCAAAAACTAACAAAAAAAGGCTATATTCCTTTAATTGCTCCTTCGATTGTCAAAGGTTTTACTCTTTTTGGTTCAGGACAATTTCCTTGGGGAAAAGACGAAGTATATAAATTAAATGACGAGGATGCTTATTTAGCCGGCACTGCCGAAGTACCAGTAACTGCTTATTTTGCAAATGAAATCTTAAAAGAAGAAGAACTGCCAAAAAAATTTGTTGCTTTTTCTCCATGTTTTAGGCGCGAAGCAGGAAGCTACGGAAAAGACACAAAAGGATTATATCGGCTTCATGAATTTTGGAAAGTTGAACAAGTAATTATTGCTAAAAATAATATAGAAGAAGCAAAAAAACTTCATGAAGAATTACAAAAAAACACTGAAGAAATATTAGAAGATTTTGAGATTCCTTATCGAAAAATGCTTATGTGCACAGGCGATATGGGCGAACCTCAAATAAAAAAATATGACACTGAAATCTGGATGCCATATAGAAATAATTGGGGGGAAATTGCTTCAAACTCAATAATGGGTGATTTTCAAACAAGAAGATTAAAAATCAAATACCGAAAAAAAACAGGCGAAATAGAATATTGTTATAGTCTTAATGATACTGCTATCCCATCTCCTAGAATATTGATTGCTATAATAGAAAACTTTCAACAAAAAGACGGCAGTGTAAAAATTCCAAAAGTGCTTCAAGGTTTAACTGGATTTGAAAAAATAACAAAAAAATAATTAATTAAAAATTATAAATTAAAAATTGAAAATTATTTTAATTTAAGGTGTTGGAGTTGGACTAATTAACTGAGAAGAAACACAAGATACTTTATTTTCTGTACCTTTAATAAAATATTCTTTTCTTCCAAAAAAACAATTTTTTTCAACTATATTTTCTGGTTTATTATACCAACGATTTTCTCCAACATAATTTTTCAAAAGATAAGTCATTACTTTATTCCAAATTGGAGCTGCTCCAGTAACTCCTGATGTCAAATAAGGATTCATAGGTGTTCCGTCGTTATTTCCAACCCAAACAACTACTAAAAAATCCTGAGTATATCCTATTGTCCAATTGTCTTTTTTATTATCAGTTGTTCCTGTTTTTACTGCTACTTTATATCCTGGAATTTCTAATGCCGAACCAGGTCCAAAAGCCCAAATTCGTGCTTGATTATCAGATAAAATATCAGAAATAATATAAGCAATTCCTGAATCAATTTCTTTTATCTTAAAAGGATTTATCTCCTTTAAAACATTTCCATTACTATCCTCTATTTTTAAATAATAAGTTAAAGGAATTTTATAACCTAAATTAGCAAAAATTGAAAAAGCTTGGGCTAAATCAATCATTCGTACTTCTCCTCCGCCCAAAGCTAAAGATAATCCATATCTATTTTTATCTTTCCAAGTTGATATGCCAAGTTTTTTGGCATAATCAATAAAATTTTCAACTCCTATTTTTTCCATTATTTTAACAGCTGGAATATTATATGAATTAGCCAAGGCATATCTAAAAGGAACTTTTCCATGAAATCGACCATCATAATTAACTGGTTTATATGGCTGGCTTCCAGAAATATAAAAAGTTGTTGGTACATCATCAATAATTGTTGCTGGAGTATATCCTTTTTGTAAAGCTAAAGCATAAACTAAAGGTTTAATTGCCGAACCAGGTTGACGAAGTGCTGTTGTTACATTAAAAGCTCCCCAAGGTTCTTTAAAATAATCTACTGATCCTACCATTGCCAAAATTTCTCCTGTTGAAGGTCTCAATACTAAAATTGAACCATTAGTTATATTTAAATAACTATTTTTTTCTATTTCTTGCCTTAAAATTTCTTCAACATTCCTTTGAATATCTAAATCCAAAGTAGTTGTTACTTTTAATCCACCTTCTTCAACTGTTTTTATGCCAAAATAATCCTCAAGTTGACTTTTAGTATAAAAAACAAAATGCGGAGCTAAAATTTTATTTCTTGGAGGCAAAACATTAATATCTGATTTTTGAGCATTAATTTTTGATTTTTTATCAATATAGCCTTCTTTATACATTGCTTCTAAAACTTGATTCCTTCTATCTAAAGCTGCCTTAGGATTGTTATATGGAGAATAAACAGAAGGAGCTTGTGTAAGACCAGCTAACAAAGCTCCTTCAGGAAGATTCAAATCTTTTGCTGATTTACCAAAATAAGTCCTTGACGCTTCTTCTATCCCATATGAAGAACCACCATAAGCAATTTGATTAAAATACATTTCTAAAATTTGATCTTTAGTATAAATTCTTTCTGTCCAAATAGCTAAAATTATTTCTTTTATTTTTCTTTTCCATGTTTTTTCAGGTGATAAAAGAGATGTTTTTACTAATTGTTGAGTAATTGTTGATCCTCCTTGAATTTTATTCTTATTTAAAACATTTTCTTTTATTGCTCTTAAAATACCGCCAATCAAATTAACTCCTTTATGTTTATAAAAATCTTTATCTTCAATAGCTATTGAAGCATAAATAACATGTTTAGGCAAATCTTTTAAATAAATTTGTGTTCTGTTTTCATTTTTAAATATTTCATATAAAAGTTTTCCATTTCTGTCATATATATGAGTAGACAAACGATAATTAATTTTCCCAATTTTTAAAGGAGAAGGAAGATTTATAATAAAAAAATAAATTTGAAATAATAAAAAAATAATAAATCCAAAAAAAAATCCATAAAAAAAATATTTTAATTTTAAATAAAAATTATTATTTATTTTATTTTTATTTATTTTTAATGGAGTATAGTATCTTTTTGTTTTTATTTTTGGCAAATCAATTCTTGGCAATTTAACAGTAGTTACTATTAATATTTTTTCTCTTAAAAAATTAAATATTTTACTCTTAAAAAGAAATATTTTTTTTAAAAAAAAATTTAAAAAAAATCTTAAAGGTTTATGAAAAATCTCCCCAATAAAAACAAAAAAAATAACAAAATAATAAATTATTTTAAATATAATTTCAAAAAAAGAATTGCTTTTTTTAATCATTAATAAATTATATCAAATATTATAGGCTAAATCAATTTAAGTTTAGCTTTTACTACAAGACGTTTTAAATAAGTTCCTGGAGGAACACAAGTAATTAAAGTCAAATAAGAATTATCTTTTTGTTGATTTAAAACCCAAACATCTTGAGGATTAACAACAAACATATCATAAACAATGTATTCATATTCAATATCATTTATTTTAATTTTAATTAAATCCCCTTTTTCAATAGATGGCAAAAAAGTAAAAATAGTTTTATAATCTTTCACATTATAGAGCTGAGGAAGAGTTGAATGACCTAGAATAACAACATTTCCATATTCTCCAGGCAAAGTTTCTGGAATATAATGAACTAAACTTTTTGAAAGATCATCACTGCCAACAATTACTTTTGCATCCATAATATTAAGCTTAGGTATTGATAAAAAATATTCTTTTATTGATAAATTGTTTTTAAAATTTAAATTTCCTATTGAAGGAAACCAAATATTTGTTTGAGTAAAATCTCTTAAATTATTAGAAAAAATATTAAAAGATCCAAGAATGCTATTTGCCTCAGATAAAAAATCATTTTCATTTGATTTTAAAGGAGAAATAACTTTTTGATTTAAAAAAAATTTTGAATAGATCTCAAAAGAAATAATAGGATAAAAAGACCAAAAAAGAAAAAATGATCCAATCACTAAAAAAAAATAAGAAATATAATTAATTATTTTTTTCTTAAAAGAGTTTTTCTTTTTTATATAAATATAAATAGCCATAAAATAAAATTAAAGACTTAAAGTTATTATTTTAATATTTTTTTCAAAAAAAGAAATAAAATTATTCAAAAAATAAATATTATTTTTAATAGTTAAATCATAATGATTAATATCAAAATTAGATCTTAAAATTTTTTCTATATTTTTCTTATTTTTTCCTTTTATTAAAAAAATAACTTTTTTTTCATCAATCTTTTTAATTGCTTTGCCATTTATATTTAAAAAAATATTTAAATTATTTTTATTTTTTGTAATTTTTTCAAACTCAAAATTAATTTTTTCTTTTAATAAAACAAAATTATTATCTAGGTCTTTTCTTAATTCATTAAACAAATCATTTTTTAATTTTTTTTCAGAATAAATATAATAAACAACATTAACCTCAGCATCAAGATTTAAAGAATTAGACTCTTCTCCTAATTCTTTAGAAAATTTTTTATTAAAAATTTTATATTCTGTTAAATCTTTTAAAATTTTTTCATCTTTTGAAATTTTTATATTAAAATTGTATTTTTTTGATTTTTCTAAAATTTTATTTTCTAAATTATTCATATCTTTTAATGAAACTGTTCTTATTTCTTTTTTAGTTCCTCCTGTTAAAGATTTTTCATTTATTGCAAAATATAAATTTTCCGATAAATTATTTATTTTAAAACGAGTTCCTTTTGAAAGATTTCCTTCACTTCCAATATTTTGAGCAATGATTTTTGCTTCTTTTTTTCCAGGAAGTTTCGCCGAAGCATCAGGAGTTATTGTTGAAGAAGATACTTTTATATCTTCTTCCAATAAAAATTTTATTCCTGAAGCTTCAAGTAAGGCACCTTTATTAAGAATTATTTCTTTATCATCAAAATTATGAAAAATTACTGTTCCTGAAGCTTTTTCTCCTATTTCTTTTTTTCCAGTAGTAGATATAGTTTCAGAAAAATTAGCTGATAAAGTAGCAATTTTATAATCAATTTCTTTGTTTATTTTTTTATTTATTAATTTTGAAGGCAAATAAATAGTCAAAATAGTTTTATGAAAAAAATATTCATTAACAAAAAAAATTAAAAAAATAAAAACAAATCCTAATAAAAACAAAAAATTATAATTTAAAAAATTTAATTTAAAAAATTTTAAAAATGAAAAAAAATTAATAATTTTATAATTTATTTTATTTAAATTAAAAAATTTATTATTATTTTCAATATCTTGATTAAAAACAAAACCAAAATTTTCTTCTTTTAAATTATTATTTTTCTCTTCTTTTTTTATTATTTGTTTAGAAAATATTCCAACCAAATTTTCTAATAGTTTTTCTTCATTAAGAAATTCAATTTTAGGTTTTTCAATAAAATAATTTTCTTTCCATTGATAATTTATAAATTTTTCTACATTAAAATCAAAATCATAAATAATAATTCTTGAAGGCAATAAAATATTTTTATCTTTTAAATCAGACAAAGAAAAAATAAAATCATCAACTATATTGTCTGTTTTTCCTACTGTTTTTTTATAAAATAATTTTCCGTTTTGATAAACAAAAATAGTTATTTGATTTTCATCTGTTTCTAATAATATACCATTAAAAACAGATTTTTCTTTTTCTTCTATTGATAAAAAAATAGCTTCAAAACATTCAATATAACCTAAAACATCTAAATTAAGATCTTTAATTATTTTTTTTATTTTATTCAAATAAGGATTTTTTATATTTTTATTAATATCATCTATTAAATGAGAATAAACAAAAAAAATTGTTTTTGAAATTGTTGTTTTATTTTTTTCTTCAATTTGATAAATAATTTCATCAATATCTTCTGTTAAGTTTTCCCAACCATTACTATAATCAAAATTAATTTTATCTTCAATAAAAACATTGTTTTTTTCTTTTTTTATAATAATTATTACTCCTTTCGTTTCTTTTAAGAAAATACCCAAATAATAATCATTATCTTTTTTATATTTATTAAAAAAAGAAAATAACATATTTTATTTTTAAAAATATTTATAATATAAAAAAATATTTTAATAATTTATGTTATACTTTGTAAATACTTGTTTTATTCCTTGATCAGCAGTTTTTAAAGCTTCATCATAACTAACACCCTGTATCGTGCTATTTATTGCATTTTCAATATAACGAATAATCTCATCATTTAAACCATTATCAAAAGTTCTTGAAATAAGAGGTAAAGATATATAATTGTCAGATTGTTTTAAAACCGAACCTAAATATTCATTTTGAATTAAAATATTTTTCAAATCAACTCTTGAATAAGCAAAACCAAACAATCGAAAACGACTAGCAATTTCATAAAGTTTTGTTAAATTTTCTTTTTCTGATAAAAATTTTATAAATTTCCAAGCCTCAATTTGATTTTTACTATAACGAGAAACTCCTTCTACCCAATAATTAGCTAAAGATACTAAATCAGAACCAGGAATAATTGGAACATTAATTACTTTTATTTTTAATTCAGGATTAATAGATTTTATAGTTAATATTTGCCAAGAAGGAACAATAATCATAGCTACTTTTTCTTGAACAAAAGCATTTATAGAATTAGGCATTTCCTCACTCCAAAAATTATTTGGTGGTTCAGAAAATCTTCTAAAAGTTTTTAAAGCTTCAGATGCTTCTTTTGATTTTAATTGATTTAAATTATCAAGACCATTTTGAATTAAAAATAAACCAAAAATGTCGGAAAAATGTTCTAAATTATTAGTTGTCCCAATAGCTATTCCAGATGTAATAATGTTTCCATTAATATCTTTAACAGTTAATTTCGGAACAATATTTGAAACATCATCCCATGTTGATGGATAAAAATCTATTCCTGCTTTTTTAAAAAGATCTTGATTACAAACTAAAACCAAACCATCTATCATTAATGGAATACCGTAATAATAATTTCCAACTTTTAAATCTTTTTGATGAATCTTATAAAAAATTTTTTCAAAATCAGAATTACTCATAATTTGTTTTGGTAAAGGAGCTAATACTTCTTTTAATTCAGGTACCCAAGTATTATGAAATCTAAAAATATCCGGTCCTTGATTTAATTTACTTCGAGCAATAAGTTTATCACGATAATTTTCTGGAGACATTTTAATATATTCTATTTTTACATTTGAATTTTTTTGTTGATATTCATCAATTAAAGGCTGAATTATTTGTTTATCTTCCCATAATCCCCAGTAAATTAAATTAACTGGTTTTAATGATTTATTTTTCCCAAATAAAGATTTTATTAAAAATAAAAAAAGAAAAAATAAAATAACACCAATAAAAATTATTAAAAAATATTGATTTTTATTTTCTTGAAAAATAGGAGGCAAATTATTATAAGAATAATTATTTGTTTGTTTAGGATCGACATATTCTTCAGGAGCTTCTTCAATTCCAATATTAGCATTAGATTCTTGATCTACAGAAACAGTTTCAAAAATTGGTTTTTCTTGTTGATTTTGTTGTGAGTTTTGATTATTATCATCCATAATACTATGGTATCAAAAAATTTAAAAAAAATCTTTAAAATATCTTATTTTTTTATTGCAATTATTTTAGGATTATTATTTTTTGTAATATTAACTTTTAATAAATTCAATAATAAATATAAAAACACAATCTATCCAAATGTTTATATTGATAATATTGATTTTTCAGGAAAATCAAAAAATGAAGTTTTAAATTATTTTGATAAAAAATCTTTATCTCTAAAAAAAATAAATTTTTATTTTTTAATTGATAATCAAAAAATTTCTAGTTTTTCTGGAGAACAACTAAAATTAAAATATGATGGAGAAACTGCTTGGCTAAGAGCATATTATATTGGCAGATCTAATTCTAATATTTCATCTATTTATCAAAGAATTTTAAGTTTTTTTTCTTTAAAAAAATTTTATTTTGAAAGTAATATTAATTTTGATAGTGACTTAATAAAAAGTTATCTTTATGTATTTAAAGAACAATATGATAAACCAGCAAAAAATGCTCTATTTGAATTTAAAAATAATAAAGTTATTAATTTTAGAAAAGAAGAATATGGAAAAGAAATTGATATTAATTCTGTTATTTTTGATTTTAAAAAAATTTTAATTTCTTTAAAAAATAAAAAAGAAGATAAAAAAATAATAATTCATCCCATAACTTTAAAACCAGAAATTACTCTTTCTTCAATAAATAATTTTGGCATTGAAGAATTAATTAGTATTGGAAAATCTGATTTTACTAATTCTATTTCTAGCCGTATTCACAATTTAAAATTAGCATCATCAAAATTTCATGGAATATTAATTTCTAAAGAAAAAATATTGTCTTTTAATGAAACAGTTGGAGAAATTTCTTCTTTAACTGGCTATCAACCAGCTTATATTATAAAAGATGGAAAAACTATTTTAGGAGATGGCGGCGGTATTTGTCAGGTATCAACAACTCTTTTTCGTGCAGCTTTAAATGCCGGACTCGAAATCATCGAGAGAAATTCTCATGCCTATAGAGTTTCTTATTATGAAAATGATATGGAACCTGGTTTTGATGCAACAGTTTTTGCTCCGAATGTAGATCTGAAAATAAAAAACAACACTCCTGCCTATATCTTAATTCAAATATCAATAGATGAAAAAAACAATCTTTTATATTTTTATCTTTATGGAAAAAAAGATAACAGAAAAATTGAAATTTCAAAACCAACTATTTGGGATATAATTCCTCCGCCACAACCAAAATATCAAGAAGATCCTATTCTTAAAAAGGGAATAATTAAACAAATTGATTTTTCTTCATGGGGCGCAAAAACAGTTTTTAAATATAAAGTTTATAAAAATAATAAATTAATCATTGATAAAGATATTTATTCTTATTATCGTCCTTGGCAAGCAGTATATTTAATTGGAACAGCTGATTAAAATTATCTAAACCATCTAGCTCTGCCTAATTTATATTTTAAATTTTTTATTTTTCTTTCTCCAATTATTTTTGCCGGCACTCCTCCAACAATAGCATAAGGAGGAATATCTTTTGTAACAACAGCACCAGCAGCCACAACCGCGCCTTTGCCAATTTTTACTCCTGGAAGAATAATTGCTCTTGGACCAATAAAACAATAATCATCAATAAAAATAGAATTATCAATAGCATTAAAATCCGGAGAATTAATATCATGTTCGCTATTATAAATCATTACTTGACTGGCAATATCAACATGATCACCAATAATTAACTTATCTCTGCCGTCTAAAATACAATCTTCGCCAATTATTGTATCATTACCAATAGATATATTTTTTGGATCATAAAACTTTGCTCCTGTATGAATAGTTGATCCTTTGCCAATTTTTATACCTGATAATCTATAAAAAAATCTTCTAATATAATGAGATGGGATTAATCCAATTATGTGAAGAAAAAAAACTTCAAACTCTAAAATAATATTTTTAATTCTGTCAATAATTTTTAAAATAAGTTCTTTAAATGTCAGTTTTTTTCCTATTTTGTCTTTAAACATAAAGATATTATAATGATTCAAGATTAAAAATTCAAAAATCAAAAATAAAAAAATAAATCATTAAAACTCTAATCTAAAAATCTTGATTTTAAAGAATAAGAAATTCCACCAAAAATAAAACGCTTTTTAGCATAAGTAATAAAAAGCTCATCTTTTGCTCTTGTTATTCCAACATAAAAAAGTCTTCTCTCTTCTTCAATTAAAAGCATATCATCTAATGATTTACTATGAGGAAGAATTCCCTCTTCTACTCCGCAAATAAAAACAACAGAAAATTCTAAACCTTTTGCTTGATGAAGAGTCATTAATCTTACTGCATCTTTTTCTTTTCGTTTTTTTTCATATTCAAAATATTCTGATTCAACTAAAGATACTTGTTGCAAAAAATCTAATAAATTAGGAAAAGATAAAGCTACTGATTTTAATTCTCTTATATTTTCAATTCTTGAATAATCTTCTTCATTATTTATATCATATTGATCAAGATAATTTGTTGATTTAAGAATTTCTTCAATTAATTGGTCAGTTGTTTTTTTTAAAAAAAAATCTTTATTTTTTTGATAATAATCCTGAAATTTTTTAAATCTATTTTTTCCAAGTTTTATAATTCTATCTATTGATAATTTATCATTAGGATTAATAATTAACCTAAGATAACTTAATATATCTTTTATTTCTTTTCTTTCATAAAATCTCGTTCCACCAATTAACATATAAGGAATACTTTTGTGTAAAAAAATTTCTTCAATTGTTCTAGATTGAGCATTAGTTCTATATAAAACAGCTATTTCTTTTAAAGAATATTTTCTATTAAGATTATCAATAGAATTAACGATAAAAAATCCTTCATCTTCTTCATTCTCAGCTTCATAAAAAATAATTTCATTTCCTTTTTTTTTATTAGTTTTCAAATAAAGAATTGGATGAGTTTTATTTTTTGAGATTACTTTATAAGCAAAATCTAAAATATTTTGAGTTGATCGATAATTTTGTTCTAAATAAAAAATTTTTGTTTCTGGAAAATCTTTTTCTATTTTTTTTAAATTCTCAATTTCAGCTCCTCTCCAAGAATAAATACTTTGAGAAAAATCACCAACAACAGTAATTTTTCTATTTTTTTCAGCTAAAAGTTTAATTAAAACATATTGAACCAAATTAGTATCTTGAAATTCATCAACTAAAATATATTGATAATTATTTTGATATTTTTCTAAAACATCTTTTTTTTTAAAAAATAATTCAACTGTTTTATTTAACAAATCATCAAAATCAACAGCGTTATTTTTTTCTAATTCTTTTTGATATTCTTGATAAATTAAAAAAACATTTGAAGCGTTGTAATCATTATAAAAATCTAAGTATTTAGAATAATAAATCATTTTGTTTTTAGCTGATGAAATTCTATTTAAAAAATATGATGCTGAATTTTTTTGATTTAAATTCATTTTTTTTAAAATTGATTTTAAAAGAGACAGTTGATCATTTTCATCATAAATCAAAAAATTTTTTTTTAAATTTACAAGTTCTCCGTCTATTCTTAAAACTTTGGCACAAAAAGAATGAAAAGTACCAATATATCCCAAATGATAACTTAAACCTATTCTTTTTTTCATCTCTTCAGCTGCTTTATTAGTAAAAGTAATCATTAAAATATTTTTTGGATTAATAAAATAATTTTTTATCAAATTAATAACTTTAGCTATTAAAACTCTAGTTTTTCCGCTTCCTGCTCCAGCTAAAATAACCGAAGGACCGTTTATATAAAAAACTGCTTCTTTTTGAGAAGAATTTAAATTATTAAAAATATTACTTTCCATAAAGTATAATTATATTTAAAAAATATGATAAATATAAACTGGAAAATCAAAATTTTAATTATCTTATTCATTTTAATTTATTTAATTTATTTAATTATTAAACCATATATTGTTTTTTTTAATCAAGAATTAAAAATATCTTTAATAAAAACATTGTTTTCAAAAAACTCATTAAAAATATATAATGATCAAGTAAATATTTTATTACTTGGAATCGCTGGAGAAAATCATGATGGCCCAAATCTTTCTGATTCAATTAATGTAATTAATTACAATTTTAAAAAAAATAATTTAGCTACAATTTCAATTCCTCGTGATATTTGGAGTCAAACCTTAAAAGATAAAATAAATTCAGCTTATGCCTATGGAGAAGTAAAAAAACCAGGATCAGGAGGTTTTATTTTAGCTAAAGCAGAAATATCTGAGATTATTGGAATGCCAATTCAATATGCAGTTGTTATAAATTTTGAACAATTTAAAGAATTAATTGATTTTTTAGGAGGAATTGATGTTGAAATAGAAAATTCTTTTATTGATAAAAAATTTCCAATTAAAGGAAAAGAAAACGATAGTTGTAATGGTGATCCAGAATATAAATGTCGTTATGAAACAATCATATTTAAAAAAGGAATTACTCATATGAATGGCGAAACTGCTTTAAAATTTATTCGTTCGCGTCATGCTGAAGGAATTGAGGGTACGGATTTTGCCAGAGAAAAAAGACAACAAAAAGTTATTGAATCAATAAAAAACAAAATAATTAATGAAATAAAAAAACCTAATTTAAAGAATTATAAAAATATTTATATAATTTTTAACAAATTAATAAAAAGAGATATTTCAAATCAAGAAATTTCAATAATATTAAAAAATATATTATTTAAAAAAGATTTAAAACAAAAAAAAATAATTTTAGACCAAAATTTTTTTATTAATCCATCTTTAAATGATAATAAATATAATAATCTTTGGGTTATTATACCAAAAAATAATGATTATTCAGAAATCCATAAATATATTAAAAATAATCTAGAATAAAAATAAATTAAATAATTAAAGACAAGAAAATTAATAAAAAAGATGAAAAAAAAATAATCAAACTTTTATTTGTTATTCCAGATGTAGGTAATTGAATAATCTTTGTAGGCGAAATAATTTTATTATTTAAAATAGTTATGGTTGGAGTAATTATTTCATTATTTTTTTCTAATAAACTAATAAATAAAGATGGAGATATTAAAATAGTTTCTCTTAAAGAAGGCGTTAGTATTGGCGATAAATAAAGATTTTTTATTATTTCATTTTTTTTATTAAATGAATTGTTATTAATATTATTTGAATTTAATTCTTTTTTTTGATTTATTTTAAAATTAAAAAATAGAAATGCAAAAAAAATAATCAAAATTAATATTAATCCATAAAAAAAAATATTTATTTTCTTATCTTCTACAGAATAAGAATTAATTATTTTATTATTTTTATCTGATAAAGAAGTATAATTTATTTTATTTGAAATATTTTCATTAAAATCAGGAATTTTAAATTTTTTTATTTTAAAATAAATTTCTTTTCTAAATAAATAAAATTGATAAATCAAAAAAATAATTATAATAAAAAACAATATTAAACTTATTTTATTAATATAAATTAAAATTTCAAAAAGATTCATAAAATATTTAAAATTAAAAAAACAATAAAAATCCTAAAGCAAAAATAATAAAAATAAAACTTAAAAAAATATAGAAAAAATTTACAGTTCCTAATCCTGGAATTTTATCTACAACAGTAGTTTTTGTTTGTTGAGTTTTTGTATTTAAAATAGTTGGCGTATTAAAAATTGTTGGAATTTCTGTTATTATTTTTGGTGTAATATTAATATTTGATTCATCAGTAGCAGTACCTAAAACTCTTCCTTCAAAAACATCATTGCCAATAATAGTAAAATTTCTTTCTAGTTTTATTTTTTCTTTTTTTTCATTTTCTGTCAAAATTGTTAATTTATATTTTCCCAAAGACAAATCTTGATCTAAAAAATAATTCCAAATACCATCTTCATCAGATTTAACAATATCAGAATATTTTTTATCTTTTGAAAATATATTTATTAAAACATAAGAAAAAGGCAAAGCAGTTCCTTTTATTATTGGTTTTTTTCCTGGAATAAAAGAGTTTTCTTTAGGATATATAATATCAATAGTATTTTTTTTAAATTCATAACTATCTCTAGCCGATAAAACATTATTTTCTTTGTTTTCTAAAAAATTATATTTTTTTCCAATTATAAATATATTATTTTCATTTATTAATTTATTTAAATTAGTTTTTATAAAAGTTTCTTGATTATTTTCACTAAAAATATTAAGTGTTACTTCCTGATTCAAATTAATTATTTCTTCTTTAAAACTTTCTTTATTATAAAAAGAATTTAAAGAAATAATCCATTCTCCAGAGTTTTTTATTAAATAAGATAATGGAAATATATTTTTGTTATTAAAATTTAATAGAATAACACCACTATTTAAAGGAGATAAATTATTTTCAAATATTTTTCCATTTATTGTATTAATCTTATTTAAATTAGAAAATATTTCTGGAGTTTTAAAAGATAAATATTTATTGATAGTTTTTTTATTATCAATAATAATTAAAAAATAATAAGTTTTTCCTGGTGATAAATTTTTTAATGTTGAATAATGATTAAAATAACTTTTTTTATTAATTTCTGTATCTCTATCATCAAAAGCTATTTTATCAAGTTTATTTTTATTTTCTCCATAAATAATCCAACTAATTTTTTTTTCACTAGTTTGCCAAAATATATTAACTTGAATTGGGCTTAAATTTGTAATTTCAATTTTTTTTATAAAATTTAAATCTGCTTTAGATGGTTTTGGAGAATTATTATAAAAAAAATAATTTAAAAATATAAAAAAAGAAAACAAAATTAAAAAAATAAAAAAAAATTTAGATATTTTTTGTTTTTGATTTAAATAAATTTTTGAATATATCATTTTTTATTTTCAATAATTCTTAAAACTTCTTTATTAATTTTATAATTTTCTATTTTAGGAATATCTATTTCAATTTTTGATTTTTTTCTATTATTTATATAATAAATATCCGCAACAATCCAAGCAATAATTGTTAAAAAAATACCAATTGTAATATAAAGAACTTCTTTTTTATTCATAAATAATAACCTTCAATTATTAAAGAAATTTTTAATTTTGATGAATCAGTAGAATTTTTTTCAACATTGACATTTAAATTTTTTATCATCTTTAATCTTCTTTGATTAATAATATCATTAATAAATTTTAAAAAATCATCAAAATAAGCTTTACCTTCTAAAATAATATTAATATTGTCTATATTTTTTTTACTTTTAGACAAATTTATATCTGCTATGCTAGCTTTAGTAATAAAAAAATTATTTTTATCAGCTATTTTTTTTATATCATTAACCATTTGATTAACTTGAGGAGTTTTTGAAATTGCTTCATCAACAAAAATTAATTTGTCTCTATTTTCTTCTAAAATATTTTGAATTAAATAAATATTTGTTATTTTTTCTTCATATAAATTATCTATTTCTTTTAATTCTTTTCTTTCTTTTATTAAAGAAAAAACATTTTTTAATGCTGGATAAATTCCAAAAAATAAAAAAATAGAAAAAAATATAAAAAACAATATAATATATGTATAATCAGTTATGTTTTTTTTAAATATATTTTTAATATTATTTTTTTCCATTACTATATTAAATAATCTTTTAAATAAATCAAAAAAATATAATTATCTTCTAATTTTTTTAATGTTTTTATCTCAATAATTTTAAATTTTTTATCTTTTTTTAATGAACTTAAAAAATTATCAATTTCTTTTGAACTTTTAGAATAACCAATAATTTTAAAATTATTATTATTGTCAATTTCTATTTCAGTTAATTTAATAGAATAAGGAAAAGAAAATAAAACATAATCAAAAGAAGATTTAAATTTATTTTGTTGATTTAAAATATTAGATATTTCATCAATTTTTATTTTTATTCTTTTAGATTCATTAATTAAAGGCAAAACAATGTTAATAATTTCTTTTTTTTGACTTACAGAATCTCTTAAATCAATTATTTCTTGATCAATTTGAAATCTATAAAAAAAAACTAAAATAATAACAAGTTGAGTTATTACTAAAATATAGCGTAAATAATTTAAAACAAAATAATTTATCTTTTCTAAAAAATTTTTTTCTTTTTCCGATAATAAATTTATTTTATAATTCATTTATTTTTAATTTTAACTTTTGATTTTAATCTATTGCCTTTATTTTTATGAATTATTTTGTTTTTTACTGCTTTATCAACTAAAGAATAATATTTTTTTATTAAATCAAAAAAATTATTATTTTTTTTATCTTTACTTTTTTTTATTTGATAAAAAACTTTTTTATATTCATTAATATATTTTAAATTTTTTTTTGTCCTTTTTTTGTCTTTTCTTAATTTTTTTATTGCTGATTTAATTATAGGCATATTTAAACACCTCTCTTTCTATAAAATATTTAAATCAATTTATAATTTATATTCTTTTTCAAAAATTTTTTGACCATAATTTCCATAAAATTTAATTACAAGTTTTAAATTTCCAACAAGATCATGATATCTACATGTTCCAGAAGAACATGTTCCTAAAATAATTTTTCTTTTTCCAAATTTATCATCCTCCCCACAATACCAAATTTTATTTATAAAATAACATTTTCCAATAACTCCTTGTTCAATAAATTCTTGATCATTTTCCCAATTATCTTTATTAATTGTTTTATAAAGCAATTCAAATTCTATTAGATTTGTATTTTTAGGTTCATTTGTAATTGTAAGATTTAATTCTCCTTTTTTAATTAATTTTAAATTTATATTAACAGATGAATCAACTGTAGGAATTAATTCTAAAGTTGGTTTAACAAAAAAATTATTTTTATTCTTATTTTTATTTTTTATAAATAAATTAAAAAAAATAATAAAAAAAAATATAAATATAATTAAAAATATTGTTATTTTTTTATAATTTTTCATATTTACAATTTTTTAATTATTAAATTTATCTTTAAAATAATCAAAGATTGATTTAATAGCTATTCTATCTTGTTTCATTGTGTCTCTTTCTCTTATAGTAACAGTATTATCTTCTAAGGTTTTATAATCAATAGTTATACAATATGGCGTTCCTATTTCATCTTGTCGACGATACATTTTGCCTATATTTCCAGAATCATCAAATTCACAAAAAAAATTATTTTTTAATTGTTGATATAAATTAAAAGCAATATCTTTTAATTTTAAATCTTTTTGTAAAGGAAAAACAGCTATTTTTACAGGAGATAAAAATGGTTTTAATTTTAAAAAAACTCTTTTTTTTCCATTTATATTTTCTTCTTTATAACTATCGATTAATAAAGTAATTAATAATCTAGATAAACCAAAAGTAGGCTCAATAACATGAGGAATAAATTTTTTTCCAGTTTTTTTATCTAAATACATTAAATTAACTCCAGAATTTTTCATGTGATTTGACAAATCATAATCACCTCTATAAGCTAATCCCCACATCTCTTTCCATCCAAAAGGAAAATTATATTCAATATCCATTGTTTTTTTTGAATAATGAGATCTTTCAAATTCTTCATGTTCACGCCAACGAATTTTATTTTTATTTAATCCTATTTCTAATGCCATATTCCACATTTTTTCTTGCCAATAATCATAATATTTTTCCCATTCTTTAGGATTAACAAAATATTCAAACTCCATCAAATCAAATTGCAATGTTCTAAAAACTCCTTGTCCTAAAGTAATTTCATTTCTAAAAACAATTCCACTTGAAGCTATTCCAAAAGGAATTTTGGTTTTCATTGTGTCAATTATTTGCTTAAAATTCATAAAAATACCTTGTGCTAATTCTCCTCTTAAATAAACTTTAGATTTTGTTTCTTCAACTATCCCAATACTTGTTTCAAAAAGCAAATTAAATTTTCTAACATCAGTTAAATCAGAAGAAGAACATTTTGGACATTTTAAATTATTTTCTTTTACTATTTTATTTAATTCGTTAATAGACAAACCTTCAACTTTTTTATTTAAATTATCTTCAATTAAATGATCAGCTCTAGTTCTATATTTACATTTTTTACAATCTATTAAAGCATCATTAAATCCTGAAACATGACCAGAAGCATGCCAAACTTTAGGATTTAAAATAACAGAACTATCAATAAAAAAAATGTCATCTCTTTCTTGAATTATTTTTTTTATCCACCATTTGCGAATATTTTCTTTTAAAAGATTGCCATAATGACCAAAATCCCAAGTATTAGCCAAACCACCATATATTTCAGATGATGGATAAAAAAAACCTCTTCTTTTTGCTAAAGAAATTATACTATCCATATTAATTATTATATAATAATTAAAGGTATTTTTTCATTAGTTAATTCAAAAAAAATTCTATCAATTTCATTTTTACTAACTTTTTTTTTAATATATCCTAATAAAATCAAAATTTTATTTGTATATTTATATATTAATTCATTATCTATATTTTTTTGTTTATTCAAATTTATAAAAAACAATTTTGTAAAATTATAAACATTTTTTTCTTCTTTATTTTCAGGCAAAATTTTATCTAAAATATAAAAAAATTGATATATGATTTTAACTTTATCTTTATTTTGTTTAATTTTATAAAAACCGCTTAATAAATTAATCTCTTTTAAATAATAAAAATTATTTCTTACATTTAAAACAATATCAACTAAGTTTCCTGTTTCTAAATAAGAAGATCTTTTGCTATTAATTTTTCTTACTCCTTTAGCTAAAACAACAATTTTCCCTCTTTCTTGACTAAAAAGAAAAATTAATAAATCTTTATTAAGAAGAATCTTTTTTTTTAAAACAAAAGCTTCAGTCTTTATTTTGTCAAAAAAAACCATATTCTTTTATTTTAAATCAATCACTTGATCGCTATTAAGATTTGAGTCAAAAATATTTCTATTATTTAATAAAATTTTCCAGTTTTGATCAATAATTCCAGGTTGTTTTTGAATCATTATTGATTTGTTTGATATATTATTCGGAATATCGTAAGAAACATTAATCAATGCTTTTCCTTGGGTTGGAACTTCTAAATAACCTTCAAAAACAGTTTTTTCTAAATCTTCATAAATTTGAATTTTTTTTAAAGATCCTTTAAAACTTTTTAAAACTGATCCTTTTGGAACATAAATTCTTATCCAATTTCTAAGAGTCGCATTAAGACAAAGACCGCCTCTTTCTAAATTACAATCTGAATGTGGATATGGATTTTTAAAATCAATTTTTAATTCTCTTGATCTTCCATTAATTTTTAGCTCAATATTTTCTCTAACAAACATATTAGATTTAGCTCCAGCAAAATTTACATTATTAATATGAATATAATCATCGTCAAACTCTTTTATTCTTCCGGCAAAATTTACCTGTTCAATTGATTTTTGAATATTATTATCAACAAAATAAATCAAAACGTGTTTTTTTTGAAGATTATCAAACATTGTCGAAAATAACAAACCCCAATATTTTGATGGAGATGATCTTAAAGCAGTTTGAAAAAGAGTATACATTAAATTTCCTAAAATTCCTTTTCTGTTTTCTTTTATATATCCTACAGGTCTATCAACAATATCAAATAAAGTATATATTGCCTGAGGACAATCACACCTATAATCTATTTTTGCTGAAAAATTAATTCCATCAACATAAATATCACCAAATATTTTTAACATATCAATTAAAATCTTTGAATCCATAGCAATAATTCCATCATATTTAATTTTTTGATTGCTCTTATCATATAAAGATTCAAATAATTTGATGGATTGATAAAAATCAGGAGATAAATTACTATCGCGAATATAAAACAAAGATACATTTTTATGATAACTTAATATTTCTCTTGGAGCCTTTGGGTGATTTTGAATTGATGAATCAAGAGAATAAATATCATCTGATTTAACTATCGTCATCTTACCGTTTTTTATTTTAAAAATTGCATAAAAAGTTAGAAAACCACCAGTCGCTCTTCTTTCTTTATCATTTTGATAAAGAATTAAATATGTTTTTTCCTTTTTACTTCCAAAAATTTCTGGTAAATTTTTTATTAAAGGCTTAGCATCAACAAAAAGAGAAGATATTCCATCAAAAGTTTTTTGAATATTTATTATATTCTTTCTTAAATAATATTTTCCTATTTTTTTTGGATATCTATTTGGATTTATTTCTAATATTTTTTTATGAGATTTATCAATATTTAAAGCTATAGGATCTATTTTTTCTGTTATTTTATCAAGAGTCAATATAGCTGTTTCAAGTCTTTCTTCAGCTGTTTTTTCAACAAAAGAAGATTCTCCTTTTTTAAATCCAATTAAATCAGCATAAGGCTCAATAGTATTTATAATTTCTAAAGCTGCTTTTATTAAATAATCACCAGCTTCAATTCCATTTTTAAAATCTAAAACATAAGGAATAAAAGAAAGCCAATAAATTGATTTTGCTTCTTTTTTAAAATCATCATAATGATAAGAAAATTTTTTTAATTTTGTTTTTAGTAAAGTAATATCATTTTTTGAAAAATCTGATTTTAATTCTTTAGCATTTTTAATTATTATTTCAGCCTTATTTTTAATATTTTTAAAAGGCTGATAAATAAAAAAATAAAATAAAAACAATAAAAAAACTGTAAAAGTCAATAAAAATATATTTTTGCTTTTTATTTTCATATATTAATTATAATTTTTAATTAAATTGCTCCTTTACCATTAATCATAATAAGCGGTGTTTTTAATATAATTTTTAAATCGTTCCATAAAGAAATATTATCTACATAATTAGCATCAATCTCAATTCTTTTATCAAAATTAACTTCAGATCGTCCAGAAACCTGCCAAAGACCAGTAATTCCTGGTTTAACCGATAAAACTTTTTTAACTAATTTTTTAGTTTTTGGATATTTTTTAAGTTGATGATCTAACTCATCAGGATAATAAGCCCTAGGACCAACTATACTCATTTCCCCTCTTAAAACATTAAAAAATTGAGGAATTTCATCAATTGAATGTCTTCTTAAAAACTTTCCTATTTTAGTTATTCTTGGATCTTCTTTTAATTTATAACTGCTTCTTTTATATTCTTCAAATAATTTTTTAAATTTAGGATCTTTTCTTAGTAAATAATGAGCGTTAGTTATCATTGATCTAAATTTATACATTTTAAATTTTTTTCCATTTTCTCCTATTCTTTCAGGAACATCTGCTAATATAGGACCTGATGAATCTATTTTTATTAAAATTGCAGTTATCAAAGATATAGGGAAAAAAAATATTATAAAAAATAAGCTTAAAAAAATATCTAAAAATCTTTTTAATGTTTTTTGATAATTTTCTCCTTTTAAGTATTTTTGTATTTCAAACATGTTTTTCTATTTCTGTACCAGAAAAATTTTCAACTATTTCTTTTACTTTTGACATAGAACTTTTTTTTGCTATTAAAATTACATCACTTGTATTTACTACAATATTTTCATCAAGATCAATACAAACAATTAATTTATCACTTTGATAATTATAAATTAAACTATCTTTTACATCTTTAACAAAAACTTTTCCTCTTATAATATTTTCATAATCATGTTTTTGAAGAGCTTCTTTTAAAGCTTCCCAACTTCCAACATCACTCCAACCTATATCTTCAACAACAACTAAAGCACTTTTCTTATTTAATTTTTCTAAAATCGCATTATCAAAACTTATGCTTTTTAAATTTTTATATATTTTTATTAAATTATCTTTATATTTTTTAGTTCCATGAAAACTTATTATTTTTTTAATTTTATTAAATATTTCAGGAGAAAATTTTTCAAAAGATTTCATTATAAAATTAGGAGTAGTAATAAAATATCCTAAATTCCAACAATAACAACCATCAACAAAAAATTTTTTTGCGGTTTTTTCATCTGGTTTATATTTAAAAGATTTAAATTCATAAAAATTTATATCATCTGATTTATCTATTTTTTTTCCAAATTTAATATAACCCAAATTAACACTTGGAAATCTTGGTTTATGACCAATAAATATAATTTTTTCTTTATTTTTATTTATATAAAAAGATGATTTAATAATTATTTTTTTAAATAAATAAACATTTTTAACTAAATGATCACTCCATAAAATAACAACTGGCTCATTTGGAAATTTTTTTTCTAATATTCCTAAAGACAGAGCAACAGCAGGTCCAACATCTTTTTTTTCTGGTTCAAAAATCAAATTTTCTTGAGGAATTTTAGGAAGTTGTTTTTTAATAATATCTTCATATATATAATTTGTCGATATATATATATCTTCATATTTAAATTCAGGAATTAATCTTTCAACAGCTAACTGCAAAGTTGATTTTTCATCAATAATTTTTTCAAATTGTTTTGGAGATTTTTTTCTTGATAAAGGCCAAAGCCTTGTACCTGAACCTCCAGCAAAAATAATTGCTTTCATATTTTATTTAAAAAATTTTTAATAAATTTTTGTTTAGAAAATTTTATAAAAAAATTTGATTTATTCAAAAATAATAAATTATTTTTAACATTGTACTTTATTTTTTCAAACCTTTCAATTGCTTCAATTAAACTTTCTTCTTCTTGTCTTTCAAAAAAAATACCTGTTTTATAATTAATTACTGTTTCTCTAGCACCTCCTTTTCTATAAGCAATTACAGGACAATTAAAAAATTGAGCTTCTAAAGAAACATATCCAAAATCTTCTTCTTGAGGCATAATTAAAGCTTCCGCTTTAGAATATAAAAATGCTAATTCAAAATCATTTAATTTTGATAAAAAAAATATTGTTTTTTTAGAAATTTTTTTTAATTTTTTTTCTTCATTTCCTTCACCAACTATTATTAATTTTTTTTTCAATTTGTTAAATGCTTTAATTGCTAAATCAATTTTTTTATATGATTCTAATCTAGAAACAATTAGATAAAATTTATAATTAATATTTTTAAATTTTAAGATTGACTTATAATTATTTTTTAATAATATTTTTATTTTTTTCCAATAATCAATGTCAAATGGTGGATAGATAATCATGCTTTTTCTTTTATAATATTTTTCACATCTTTCTTTTGATGTTTTTGAAATACAAATAATTTTATCAGGTCTTTGAGAAGCAACAATATCCCATTTTTTTAAATAATTAATATATTTTTTTAAAAAAAATAAATTTTTAATTTTTAATATATAATCTTTTTCATGAGTCCATAAGAATCTTGTTGGTGTTAATAAATAACAAATGTGTTTAGTTTTTGGTTTTGTAATAATTCCCTTAGAAAAAGATGAGGTTATTGAAATTACTAAATCAAATTCATCTAAATTTAAATTTTCAAAAGCAAAAGAATAAAAAGGAACAGATAAAACTCTATTTGTTTTAATAAATTTAGGAATTTTTTGAATAAAAGAAGTTTTTATTTTAAATTTTTTTGCCCAAAAAGCTTTATTTTTATCATAATAAGAAGTATAAAAAATCGCTTGCGGAAATATCTCTGCCAAAGTTAAAAGAACTCTTTCTACACCTCCCCATTTATCAAACCAATCATAAACAATAGCAATTTTTTTATTTTCTATCATGTAAATAAATTAATCTAAATTTTTTAAATATAAATTCATTGTTTCTTTAGTCATTTTCTCAAAAGAAAGTTTTTTTAATATTTTTGAATAATCAAATTTTGGTTTTTTTTCAATAAAAAATTCAATTTTGTTTTTGATATCATTAATATCTTCTGGATTAAAAAATAGATAATTATTCCCCCATATTTCTTTAAAAACATCAATGTTTGAAGCAATTATAGATTTTTTAAAATAAGCAGCCTCAACTAAAGTTAAACCAAATCCTTCAGATAAAGAAGGATGGATTAATGCTAAACAATTTTTATAAAACCAATTAATTTTATCACGACTTAAATTTTTAATTAAAATAATATTTTTATTTGATAAATTACTAATCAATTTTTCAATTCTTTTAGAAAAATAATCATCTGGACCAATTAAAATTAACTGATAATTTTGTTTAATTTTTTGAAAAGCATAAATTAATTTCTCAATATTTTTATGAGGATAAAAATTACCAATATATAAAAAAAACTTTTTAAATTTTTTTGAAAAATTATAATTATGAAATTTTTTTTTCAAAAACTCAAAATCTAAACCCTCATATATTACTTTAATTTTATTTTCAATTTTTAAAAAATAAAAATATTTAATTAATTGTTTTTTTACAGTATTAGTTGGAGTAATTATTTGTTTTGCTTTTAAAACAGAAACAAAAAATAAAATTTTAAAAATAAAATATTTTAAATAATAAATTAATGAATTTTTAGTTGAAGCTTTACCTGTTTTAAAATAAATTGGAGTTAAATCATGAACTGTTAAAATATATTTTTTAAAATAAAAAATTGGAAAAGTAAAATAAGTAAAATGAATTAAATCTAAATTATCCTTCAAAAGATTAATCAAAAATAAAATTTGCTCTGAAAAAGTATGCCAACGAAAATCAGCAATTTTTTTAATAATATTTTTATTTTTAAAATTAATCTTATTAAAATCTTTTTTTAAAAAATAAATATAAAAAATATTATTATTTAAATTATTTCTGTCTAAATAAAAAAGAAGATTTTTTAAATAAATTCCAACTCCTGTCTGACTATAAAGTCTAGCATCAATTCCTATTTTTTTCATCTAGTAGCTAAATATTTTTTAAAATTAATAAAAAAATAAACTAAATAATTAATAAAAAATGGATATTTTAAAGCATAATGTTTTTTATAAAAAATAATCATTGAATCATAAAAATAATATTTTGTTTTTTTTCTAATAAACTCATCATCTTTTTTTAATCCAGACATTGATTTTATATGAGTAACTTGCCACAAAGGATAATAAATTATTTTATATCCTAATTTTTTTATTTGCCAAGCCATCTCAATATCTTCTCCATAAGCAAAATAATCTTCATCAAAACCGCCTATTTTCTTAATAATTTCTTTTCTTGATAAAAAAAATGCTCCGGTTGGTAAATCTATCTCATGAATTTCATTAATATTCAAATGAATTAAATGATAACCACCAAAAATTTTATTTAAAAAAGGAATCTTTAAAAAAATTTTTTCTAAACCAAAAAAATAACTAAAAGAATTCCATAAATTAGGAAAACCTCGATGAGATGCTGGATCAATTTTTCCATTTTGCAAAACAATTTTAACTGTTAAAGCACCAATATTTTTATAATTTTCCATTAAAAAAATAAGATCATTAAAATCTAATTCTTTTATAAAAACATCTGAATTCAAATATAAAATATATTTTCCTTTTGTTTTTTTAAAAGCTAAATTATTTGCTTTTACATAACCTATATTTTTATTTAAAAAAATAGTTTTTAATTCTTTCCATTTGACTAATTCTTTTTTTAAAAAATTAATAGTTCCATCTTTTGAATTATTATCAACAATAATTATTTCGTAATTTATAGGGTATTTTTTTAAATTTTTTTTTAAATAAAAAAGATTTTTTTTTAAAATATTTTTAGTATTATAAGATACAATAATAATTGAAAGAAAAATCATAAAATAAAAAGAGTTTTTTAACGTTTTGGTGATTGTTTTTCTCTTCTTGCTTTACCGCCAGTACCAACTTTTCTTCTTTCTTTTTTTCTTGAATCTCTGGTCAATAAATTAGCTTTTTTTAATAAAGGTTTGTAATTATTATCAACTAAAATCAATGCTTTAGCTATACCATGAATAATGGCTTCCTTTTGACCATTAAATCCTCCACCTTTTACAATAATACTTATTGCAAATCTATCTTCGTTATTTGTTATTTTTAAAGGTTTTTTTATTAAATCTCTTTCATAATTTTGAAAAAAAACTTTTTCTAATGGTTTAAAATTAACAATTATTTCTCCTTTATTTATTTTTACACCATTAATTTCAACATTGTTATTTTTACTATTAATTAAATACAATCTGACTCTTGCAATAGATCTTTTTCTTCTTCCTACTGATTCGTAATATTGAATATTTTTTTCTTTTTTTGCCATATTAATAAAATAATATAAACTTATTTAATAAATTTGTCTTTAAAAGGATGAATATTATCCTTATAAACAAATAGTCTTTTTAATCTTTTATCTCTAAATTTATTTTTAGGAAGCATGCCTGAAACTGCTTTTTTTAAAATATATTCAGGATTATTATCTATTAAATCATTAACTTTTTTTATTTTTAAACCTCCTGGGTAACCAGAATAACTCGTATATATTTTTGATTGTCTTTTTTTTCCTGTTAAAATAATATTTTTAGCATTTATAACAACAACATAATCTCCCATATCTAAATAAGAAACATAATTAATTTTATTTTTTCCTTGTAAAATTTTTGATATTACTGGTGCAATTCTACCTAAAACTTTTCCTTTTGCATCAATTAAATGCCAATTTCTTTTTATTTCTTTTTCTTTAATCGATTTTGTTTGTTGAGTTATTTTTTTCATTTTCTTCATTTAAATTAACTTTTTTATTACTTTTAATTTTTTTATCTTTATTAGCAATGTTTTTTTCTTTTTTTATAATTGGATGAGACCATTCTAATCTTGCTATTAAAGATCCGTCACCGCTTTTTAAATTTTTTTTAATTATTCTTACATAACCTCCAGAAAAATTAGAAAAAGACGGAGCTATTTCATCAAATATTTTTTTAACTAATTTATAATTAGATAAATATTTTAACAAATAATTCTTATTAGATTCATTAAAATTCTTTCCTTTATAAATTATTCTTTCTAAATGAGATTTTAAAAATTTAGCTTTAGTTAAAGTGGTTTCTATATAACCTACTTTTAAAAAATTAATTATTAATTTTTTTAAAAGCATTTTATTTGAATCTTTACCAAAATTAAATTTTTGTTTTTTAACTCTGTGTTTCATATTTTAACATTCATTTTTTTTAACTCCTCATCAATTAATTCTATTGATTTTTTGCCAACACCTTTCATTTTCATTAATTTATCTCTTCCTGTTTTTATTAAATCAGCAACTGTTTCTATTTTTTCTTTAAGTAAAGCATTTATAACTCTAGATGGCAAATTTAATTCATCTATAATTATTTCATAAAGTTTTTTATCTATTTCTTGATTTAAATTTTCTTCTTCTTTTTTATTTTCTGTTTTTAAATTATTTTTTTCAGATAAAATATAAGAAAAATATTTAGATAAAATATTACTTGATTCATTTAAAGCATTTGTTGGAGTAACACTTCCATCAGTCCAAATTTCTATAATTAATCTTTCAAAATTATCTTTTCTTCCAACTCTTGTTTCTTCAACTTTAGTATTTACTTTTCTTATTGGAGAAAAAAATGCATCAACAGCTATAAAACCATTTTCTTTATCTTCTCTTTCTTCTGCTGTTAAATAACCATAACCAACCTCAACAATTGCTTCAATATACAAACTTGCTTTATCATCTGTCAATTCAGCTATATACAAATCTTCATTAATTGGTTTAATTTCTCCATTAAAATCTTTAGCGTAAACTTTCTTTGATCCAGAAACATCAAGATATATCTTGAACTTTTTTTGCTCTCCTGAATATTTAAATTTAAGTTGTTTTATATTCATTATTATCTCTAAAACAGATTCTTTTACTCCTTTTATTGTTGAAAAAATATGAGGAACTCCATCAACTTTAATTTGAGTAACAGCTAAACCTCTTAAAGAAGAAAGAATTGTTCTTCTTAAAGAATTTGCTAAACTATGACCAAAACTTAAAGGTAAAGGTTCTATAATAAATTTTCCATAATTATCTTCTTCGAATTTTTTAATAAAAAAATTTGGTTCTAACATAAAAATATAAAAACTTATAATAAATTATTTTGAATAATATTCAATTATTAATCTTAAATTTACTTGTTTTAAAATTTCATCAGAATTTGGCAAAGAAATTAATTTTCCCACATTATTATTATTTCTTTCAAGCCATGGTGGAATTATTAAATCTTTATTATTTAAAGATTTTTCAATATATGGAATTTTAGTTGTTTTTTCATTTGAAAAACTAATCTCATCGTTTAATCTTACCTGATATGAAGGTATATTCATTTTTTTACCATTAATTAATATGTGTCCATGAGTTATTAATTGTCTAGCTGAATTTCTAGTTGGCGCAAAACCTAATCTATATAAAATGTTATCTAATCTTAATTCCAAAAATTGTGATAAATATAAAGCTGTATTTCCTTTTTTTAAACTTGATTTTTTAAAATATTTTTTTAATTGTTTTTCATTAATACAAAAAATATGTTTTAATTTTTGTTTTTCTTTTAATTGAATTCCTCTTTCTGATATTTTTTTTCTTTTTTTGTTTCCATGTTGTCCTGGAGGAATGTTAATTTTTTTTAATAATCTAGCATAACTTTTTGTTCCAGGAGTTTTTAAACCAAGATCAACGCCTATTTGTCTTGCAATTCTATTTTTTGGACCTATATATCTCATAATAAAATAAATTAAACTCTCCTTATTTTAGGAGGTCTAACACCGTTATGAGGAATAGGAGTAATATCTATTATCCTATTTACCTCTATATTAGAACTTTTAATTGATCTTAAAGCTGCTTCTCTTCCAGGACCAATACCTTTTATAAAAATATCTGCTGTTGAAAAACCATGATTTTCTACTGCTTTTTTAATAGCTGATTCCATAGTTACTGTTGCTGCATGAGGAGTAGATTTTCTTGTACCAGAAAAACCATGCATTCCACATGATTCGACAAGCAAAACATTTCCTTTTTCATCAGTAATCGTAATTATTGTATTATTAAAAGTTGCTGTGATATATATTTTTCCTTTTTCAACGATTTTTTTTAATTGTTTTTTATTCTTCATATTTATTAAAATGATAAATAAAAATTAATTATTTAGATTGTTGATTACTTGCTGATTTATTTGCTTCAAGTTTTGCCCAAGCTTCTTTTCTTAATGCTCCAACAGTTTTTCTTTTTCCTCTTTTAGTCCTTGCGTTTGATTTTGTTCTTTGACCTCTAACAGGTAAATTTCTAATATGTCTTATGCCTCTATAACTTCCAATTTCTTTTAATCTTTTTATATTTTCATTAATTTCTTCTCTTAGATCACCTTCTATTTTATAATTTTTTTCAATAAAATCAGTTATTTTTTTAAAATTTTCTTCATTTATTTCTTTAACTTTAGTTTTTGGATCAATATTAACAGATTTTAAAATATTATAAACATTTTTCCATCCTATTCCATATATTAAAGTTAAAGCATAATCTATTCTCTTATCATCCGGCAATGTAATACCAAAAATTCTAACCATATTTATTTAAGCTTGTTTTTGTTTATGTTTAACGTTTAAACATATAATATATAATCTACCTTTTCTTTTAACCAATTTACATTTTGGACATATTTTTTTAATTGATGAAACAATTTTCATATTCTATAAATTATTCTTCCCCGGTTTAAATCATAAGGTGTTATTTCAACTTTTACCTTATCTCCGGGTAAAATCTTAATATAATTTTTTCTCATTTTTCCAGATAAATAACATAAAATAATCTTATCAGAATTAAATATTTTAACTTTAAATAAAGTGTTGGGAAGATTCTCTATTATTTCTCCCTCAACTATTATAATATTACTTTTCATAAAAAATATATTTTACCATATTTTTATGTCAAAACCAATACTTGTTTTTTAGTTACAGCAATTGTATGTTCAAAACAAGCCGATAAACTTCTATCGGCAGTAATAATAGACCAATTATTATCCTTTTCATATGCTATTTCTTCAGTTCCCATAGAATAAATCACTTCTATAGCTATTGTCAATCCCGGTTTAATAATTAATGTTTTTTCTGTTGGTCTTTCTCTAAAATTAAAAACATAAGGTTCCATATGAAGCTCTTTTCCTATTCCATGACCAGTTAATTCTTTTAAAATAAAAAAACCGTTTTTTTCAATCTTATCTTGTATTGTCTCTGAAATTTTTCCTAATCTTTCTCCTACTTTAATTTTTTTTATAGCTTCATATAATGCTTCTTTGCCTGTTTCTAAAAAGAAATTTATTTTTTTATTATTATTTGTTCCAATAACAAAAGTTGTTGCGTAATCTGTATGATAACCACCAAAATACATACCAATATCTAAAGTCAAAACATCTCCTTCTTTTAATATTCTTTTTGAAGGAGGAGTATGAACTGCTTGCTCATTAACAGGCAAACAAGTCGACCAATAATAATTTTTTACAGTTTTAAAAGATGGTTTTCCTCCTTCTCTTAAGATTAATTCTTCTGCTTCTTCATCTATTTGTTCTGTTGTTATGTTTTTTTTTATTTTTAGCAATAATGACTGAACAACTCTTTTTAATCTTTTTCCTCCTTCAATCATTATTTTTATTTCTTCTTCTGTTTTTAAATTTATCATTCTGTATAATAAATAATTCTAAAAACCTCTTCTAATTTATCATGAAAATCTTCAACTGAAAAATTATTTTTTACCAAAAAATCAGCATATGCAATAGTTGGCCCCATATTTATATCAATTAATTCATCAATATCTCTTTTTTCTCCGTAAAGTTTATTTCTATCTTTCCTTTGTGATAATCTTTTTCTTCTTAATTCTTTATCAGCATAAATTGCTAATAAATATATTTTAAATTTAGGAAAAGTTTTTTTTAAATAAAGATATTCTTCCCAAGATCTTAATCCATCAATAACAACAATCATCTCTTTTTCTAATGCTTCTTTTATTTTTTTTTCATTCATAATCGCTAAAGCTGCCATTCCATATTTTTCTCTTAATTCCATTCTTACTTTTTTATGAATTTCTTCTATATGAGGTAATTTATTTTTTTCAATATATTCATTAATTATTTTTCCAAAAGAAATAACTTTTATTCCTTTGTTTTTAAAAAAATTAGCTGCATCAGTTTTGCCTGCTCCAGGCAATCCAACAATAGCTATAATTTTTTTATTTTTAATTTTCCAATTTTTTATTTTGTTTTTAATTAATTGTTTACCTAAATTTTTTAATATTTGTTCGTTAACTTTTTCTATTGTTTGAGTTCCATCTATCTCTATTAGTTTTTTTTCATCACGATAATAGTCTAAAACAGGAATAGTAAATTTTTTAAATTGTTCAATTCTTTTTTTTATTGCTGGAATTGTTTCATCTGCTCTTTCTTCATTATTTCTATAAACTAATCTATAAATAGCTTCTTTTTCGGGAATTTCTAAATAAATTACTTTATCAACATTATTTATAAATTTTTTTGCTTGATAAACAGTTCTTGGGAAACCATCTAAAATATATCCTTTTTTGTACTCCGGTCTTTTTAAATAAGAATTAACTATTTCAATAGTTTTATCATCAGGCACAAGTATTCCGCTATTTATTATTACTTTAATATATTGACCTAATTTAGTTTTTTCTTTTGCTAATTGTCTAAAAATATGACCAGTTGAAAGATAAGGAATATTTAATTGTTTAGATAAAAGATTTCCTTGAGTTGATTTTCCTGATCCTTGTATTCCGATTAAAACTAATTTCATATTTTTATAATTTAATCTAATTTTTTTGTTTCTTTATGAATTTGGTGTTTTTTACATTTTTTACAATATTTTTTTAATTTTATTGGTGTTGTTACTGTTAATTTATTTTTGCTAATAACATAATTAACAGAACTACAAGAATCACAAACTAAACCAATTAAAATCCTTGAACCTTTTTTTGCCATATTTTTATTTATTTTATAAACTTATCATAATTTTTCATTACTAATTGAGCTTCTATCATTTTAAAAGTTTCTAAAATTACTGAAACAACAATTAATATTCCAGTTCCTCCAATAATTAAATTATTAATACCTGTAATTTTTGACATAATAACAGGCAAAATTGCAATTAAACCTAAAAATAAAGCTCCAACGCTAGTTATTTTATAAACAACATTATTTAAAAATTCTTTAGTAGCTGTTCCTGGTCTTATTCCCGGTATAAATCCTCCATTTTTTTGAATTTCTTCACTAATTTTTTGAGGATTAAAAACTATAATTGTATAAAAATAAGTAAAACCAACAACTAAAAAAAAGTAAATAAAATTATAAAAAAATCCTGTTGGTGAAAAAAAATTAACAAGAAATTTTCCAATTGAAACAATTATTTGATTTTTAAAATTAACAAAAAAATTGCCAACAATTTGAGGAAATAAAACAAAAGAAACAGCAAAAATAATAGGAATAACTCCTGCTTGATTTAATTTTAAAGGTAAATAAGTATTAGCTGCCTGATACATTTTATTACCTTTAATTCTTTTAGCATAAAAAATAGGTATTTTTCTTATTGCTTCATTTATAAAAACAACTCCCGAAATAACAAATAAAGAAAGAATTAAAAAAAACAAAATATTAAAAAACATTTCTTGATTAATTATTGTTATTGTTTTTGAAAAAACAACAGGCAAACGACCAACAATTCCTGATAATATCAAAAGAGATATTCCATTTCCAAGACCATATTCAGATATTAATTCTCCAAACCAAACTAAAATAAAAGTTCCTGCTGATATTGTCAAAACAAAAGATAAAAATTCAATAAAATTTAAATTATTAATAATATTTTGATTTCTTAAAAAAACATATATTCCAATTGCTTGAATTATAGTTAAAGGAAGAGTTAAAATTCTTGTATATTGATTAATTTTATATTTTCCATATTCTCCTTCTTTTGCAAGTTGTTCAAGCTGAGGAAATAAAATAGTCATTAATTGAAAAATTATGGAAGCATTAATATAAGGATTAAGACCTAAAGCCATGACTGAAAAATTAATAAGAGTTCCTCCAGAAAAAATATCTAAAAGTGATAAAAATTGATTATTTGAAAATAAAATTCTTAATTTTTCAAGATTAATAGCTGGTACAGGCAAAAAAGAAAAAATTCTAAAGATAAAAAAAACAATCAAAGTAAAATAAATTTTATTTCTTAAGTTTTTGTCTGAAAAAATAAACTTAATTTGTCTTATTATTTTTTCCATAAAAAATTTTTTTCTTTAATTTTTTATTAATTTTTGATTTATTTTTTCCTTTCCCTCTAAGTAACGGAAATTTTTTAATCATTCTTCCCTGGCCTCCTTCAAAATGAAGAGGAATTTTTTCTCTTGCTTTTTGATGTCTGGTAATACCTCTTCCTGATTTTGCTCCTTTGCCGCTTCCTAACCCTCTTCCTAATCTTTTTTTATTTTTATTTACAATTTTTGGCAATTTGCTTAAAAAATTAAACATATTTATTTTTTATTATTAATTAATTTATATTTTTTTGATAAAATATTTAAAGCTTTAATTACAGCATAAGCATTAGCTATTTGATTTCTTGATCCGATTATTTTTCCAGAGGCATTTTCAACTCCGACTAAATCAAGCAAAATTCTTGCAACACTACCAACTTTTAAACCTGTTCCTTCTGGCGCTGGCTTTAATAAAATTTTCGCAGATTTAAATTTATAAATAATTTCAAAAGGAATTGTTTTTTTAACAATAGGAATATTAATCAAATGCTTTTTTGCATAATTAGAAGCTTTTTGAATTGCTGGAGGAACCTCTAATGATCTGCCAATACCAATTCCAAGATTTCCTTTTTTATCTCCTACTGCAACTAATGCTGAAAAAGTTATATAATTTCCTCCTGGAATTTTTTTTGAAACTCTTCTTATCAAAAGAACCTTTTCTTCAAATTTTTTTTCTTGATTTTTATTTTGTTCTTCAATCATAATTTTATTTTTTTTAATTTAAATTATTAATTAAATTTTTATTCCGCTTTCTCTTAAGCCTTCTGCTAATGCCTTAACTCTTCCTTTATAAACATAAATATTTCTATCAAAAACAGCTGTTTTTATTTTTTTTTCAATTAATTTTTTTCCTAAATCAAGACCCACTTTCTTTGCTTGTTCTGTTTTTTTATCTTTTGGTAACTTTAAACTTGATGATGAAACAATAGTTACTTTATCTTTATCATTAATTGCTTGAGCATAAATATATTTGTTTGATCTAAAAACAGAAATTCTTGGTTTTGAAAATGTTCCTTTTATTTTAGAACTTATTCTTCTTTTTTTTCTTATTTTTTTATCTAAATTAATTTTCATAATTAATTAAATTAAAAAATTATTAAGCAGATCCTGCTTTAGCTTTTTTTCCAGGTTTAATTCTTAATTTTTCATCAACATACTTAATTCCTTTACCTTTATATACATCTGGTTTTTTAAGTATTTTTATCTGATATGCTATCTCTCCAACCTTTTGCTTATCACATCCTGAAACTATAATAATTGTATTATCTTTTACTTCAAAATCTATTCCTTCAACTTTTTTAAAAATAATTGGATGAGAATAACCCAATTTTAAAACTAAGTTTCCATTTTCTATTTTTGCATTATAACCTGTACCAACAATTTTTAATTGTTTTTCCCATTTTTTAGATACACCGATTATAGCATTATTAATAAGTTGTCTATATAAACCATGTAAAGATTTTGATTTTTTATCTTCTTTTAATCTTTTTAAAAAGATTAAATTATCTTTTTTTTCAACCGATAAAACATCTGGCAAAACATAAAACAAAGATCCTAATTTACCTTTTATATTAATATTTTTATCTTTAATTTCAATTATTGTTTCTTTATTTATCTCAATAGGTTTATTTCCAATTTTAGACATATTTACCAAATATTAAATAATAATTCTCCGCCAATTTTTTTAATTTTAGCTTCTTTATCAGTCATTATTCCTTTTGATGTTGAAATAATTGAATAACCATAACCATTCATTACTGGTTTTAAATCTTTATAAGAAACATAATATCTTCTTCCTGGTTTCGAAAATATTTTTACATCAGTTAAAACAGGATTATTTTCTATATAATTTAATTTAATAATAATAATTTTTATTTTATTTTTTTCTTCAATAGAATAATCTTTTATATATTTTAATTCTTTTAATTTTTTTATTAATTCTTCTTTAAATTTGCTATAAAAAGAAGATACTTCTTCTTTTTGTGACATATAACCGTTTTTAATTCTAATTATTAAATCAATTATAGAGTTTTCCATATTTTTATGTTGCCTCAACTATTTTTTTAGTAACTTTTCCATGACTTCTAAATGTTCTTGTTGGAGAAAATTCTCCAAGTCGATGACCAACCATAGATTCAGAAATTAAAACTTCAATAAATTTTCTTCCATTATAAATAGCAATCTTATGACCAACAAATTCTGGCGCTATTTGAGAATCTCTTGCCCATGTTTTTATAACACTTCTATCATTTTTTTCTTTTTGCTTAATAATTTTTTTTAATAATTTTTTATCTATATAAGGGCCTTTTTTTAAAGATCTGCTCATATTTATTACCAAGAAACTTTTTTAACTCCAGGAATTTCTCCTTTTAATGATTTTTCTCTAAAACAAATACGACACATTCCAAATCTTCTCATATAACTTCTTGCTCTTCCACAAAAAGGACATCTATTTCTATATCTAACTTTATATTTTTGTTTTTTTCTAAATTTTACCTCATCTGATTTTTTTGCCATATTTAAAAACTATCCTTTTTTAAAAGGAATTCCTAACAATTCAAATAATTTTTTTCCTTTTTCAAAATCTTTAGCATTAGTAACTAAAGTTACTTGCAAACCTCTCAATTTATCAATTTTATCAAAATCTATTTCTGGAAAAAGGGTTTGTTCATAAATTCCTAAATTTAAATTACCATGTTGATCAATGCTTTTTTCTGAAACACCTCTAAAATCTTTAAATCTAGGAATAATAATTTTAATTAATTTTTCTAAAAAATAATCCATTTTTTTTCCTCTTAAAGTTACTTTAACTCCAATGGGCAAACCTTTTCTTAATTTAAAAGCAGAAATAGAAACTTTTGCTTTTGTAATTACTGGTTTTTGACCTGTTATCAGAGATAATTGTTCACTTATTTTATCTAAAACTCCTTTATTAGAAGTTGCTTCACCTGCTCCAACATTAACAACAATTTTAATTATTCTTGGAACAGCCATAATATTATCAATCTTTAATTCTTTCATTAATTTTTTTCTAATCTCATTATAATAATAATCTTTTATTCTCATATTTAAAATTATTTATTTAAATTTTATTTCGACATTTTTTACAAATTCTAATCTTTTTTTTACTTTCAATTTTAAAATTAATCCTCGTTGTTTTTTTACATTTTGGACAAACTAACATTAATTTTGAAATATCTAATGGTCTTGGAACATCTATAATTCCTCCTTGTTTTGTTTCCGGATTTTTTTTAAGATGTCTTTTATAAAGATTAATTCCAAAAATCAATACTTTTTTTGATTTAGAATATACTTTTTCAATAATACCTTCTTTTCCTTTATCTTTTCCAGAAATAATTTTTACTTTATCTCCTTTTTTAATTTTCATATCTTTAATAAAAATTATAGGTCTTATAAATCTTACAAGACCTATAAAATAATTAATAAATTTCCTCAGCTAAACTAACAATTTTATTAAAACCATTATCTTTTATTTCTTTAGCGATTGGACCAAAAATTCTTGTTCCTTTTGGATCTTTAACATCTTTTCCGGCCAATATCACACAAGCATTATCATCAAACCTTATATAACTTCCATCTTTTCTTCTTTTTTCTTTTCTTGTTCTTACAATTACTGCTCTATGAACCTCTCCTTTTTTTACTGATGAATAAGGAATCGCTTCTTTAACAACAATATTAATAACTTCTCCTAAATAAGCATATCTTCTATTTCCTTTTTTAGCCATACCAATCATTGATACTTTTTTAGCACCTGTATTATCAGCAACATTTAAAATTGATCTTAATTGCAACATAAAAATTAATTTAATTTTTTAATAACTTTAAAATGTTTTTCTTTTGATATTGGTCTTGTTTCAATTATTTCAACTATATCTCCTAATTTAATATTCTCATCTTCATTATGAACTTTATATTTTTTATGTCTATATATTACTTTTCTATATTTAGGATGAATTATTTTTCTTTCAATCTCTACTACTAATGTTTTATTCATTTTGTTTGAAATTACTTTTCCTATTAATTTTTTTTTCATATTATTTCTTTAAACTTTCTAATATTTTTTTCTCTGATAAAATAGTCAATAAAATTGATAATTTTTTTCTTTTTTTTATTAATAAATTAGTATCTTTTGGCGGATTAATTTTTATTGTTATTTTTAACTTAGCAATTTCTTGATTTAATGATTGTATTTCTTTTTCTAATTCTTTAATTGTTTTAGATTTATATTCTTTAACTATTTTTTTCATATAATTTTACTAACAATTTTTGTTTTAACAGAAAGTTTTGATGAAACAACTCTTAAAACATCAAAACTTTCTTTTTTTGATAATCCATTTATTTCAAACAAAATTTTTCCAGGAGAAACAGATGCTACATAATAAGCAACATCTCCTTTTCCTGCACCCATAGTTACTTCTGGTGGTTTTTTAGTATAAGGCTTGTCTGGAAATATTCTTATCCAAAATTTTCCTACTTTTTTTGTTGCTCTTGCTAAAACAACTCTGGCTGCTTCAATTTCTTTATCTTTTATCCAACCAGAATCAATTGTTTTTAATCCATAAGATCCAAAATTAATTTCATCTCCTTTAATAGCAATTTTTCTCCAAACACCTCTAAATTGTTTTCTATATTTTTGTCTTTTTGGTGCTAACATATATAATTTTATTTACAAATCCAAACTTTTACACCAACATATCCTGATTTAGTTAATGCAGGATAATGAGCAAAATCAATTTCTTCTCTTATAGTTGATGTTGGAATTGTTCCTTGAAAATATTTTTCTCTTCTTGAAATCTCAGCTCCAGCTATTCTTCCACCAAGTTGGACTTTTATTCCTTTTGCTCCAGATTCAATAACTTTATTCATTACTGAATGAACTACTGATCTATGAGGTAAATTTTTTACTAATTTTTCAGCAATTCCTTGTGCTACATAATAAGCATTTAAATATGGTTTTTTAACTTGTTCTATTTTAATATCTATTTTAAATTTTTTGTCTTTTTCTGTTTTTTTAAGAAAAGGTTCAATGTGTTTTTTTATTTCTTCTAATCCTTTTCCACCTTTGCCAATAATCATTCCAGGTTTTACTGAATAAATTATTAAAGTAATTTTATTAATTGCTCTTTCAATATCTATTTGGGTTACAGATGCATAAGATAACTTATTCATCAAAGTTTCTCTTATTTTTAAATCAGATATTAAATTTTCTTTATATTTTTTCTTATCAGAAAAAAACCATCTTGAATTCCAATTATATATAATCCCAAGTCTTAAACCTTTTGGATTAACTTTTTGACCCATATTTATTAAAAATTTTAAATCTTAAATTTCAAATTATAAATTTATAAATTTATTTATTTTTATCTTCTTTTTTATTTTCTTTCTCTTTTTCAGTTAAAATATTTCTTTTCGCTGATTTTTTATTATTAAGATCAGTTTTTTTTATTAAATCTTTTGTTAAAACAATTTTAATATGACTTCTTCTTTTTAAAATAGGTTTTGCTGTTCCTCTTGATCCTGGACGATATCTTTTTAATTTAATACCTTCATCAATTGCTAAAACTTTAAATTTTAACAAATTTTCATCAATTTTTAAAGTTTGTTTAGCGTTAGCTATAGCAGATTTTATCGCTTGATATAAAATTTTTGTTGCTTTTTGTTTACCATAAAATAAATAATCTAATGCTTCTTTCGGAGAAAGTTTTTTTATTGATTTTAAATAAAATCTTAGTTTTTTTGGCGAAATTATTAAATTTTTTAAATATGTTTTAGATTCCATAATTTATTTTCTTTTTTTAACAATTAAATAATTTGTTCTATGATTTTTTTTCCTGGTTTTTTTACCTCTAGCTGGTTTACCCCATGGTGTTTTTGGATGCATTCCTTCGCCGCTTCTTCCTTCTCCACCACCATGAGGATGACTTCTTGGATTTTGAGCTGTTCCTCTAACTGTTGGTCTTATTCCCATTAAGATTTTTCTTCCAGCTTTTCCAATTTTTTCGTCTTTTTTTTCAATATTTCCAACTTGTCCTATTGTTGCCATACAATTATTTAAAAATCTTCTTATTTCTCCTGATGGTAACTTTATCTGAGTATACTTATCTTCATGAGCAACAATTAAACCTGAAGAACCTGCGCTTCTTAATATTTTTCCACCTTGACCTGGATAAAGTTCAACATTATGAACTAAAATACCAACAGGAATATTTTTTAAAATCATTGAATTCCCAATTTTTATTTCAGTTTTATCAGAAGATATAATTTTATCACCAACTTTTAAACCATTAGGATGAATAATATATCTTAATTCTCCATCATTATATTTAACTAAAGCTATAAAACAATTTCTATTTGGATCTTTTTCAATTCTTAAAACTTCTGCTTCAATATTTTTTTTATCTCTTTTAAAATCTATTATTCGATAATATCTTTTTTGTCTTCCGCCCTGATGACGAACTGAAATTTTACCACTATTATCTCTTCCAGAATGTTTTTTTAATATAACAGTCAATTTTTTTACTGGCTTAGCTTTTTTATCTATTTGATTATTTTTCATATTTCATAAATTTAAGGAAATATATCTATCTTTCCTTCTTTTAACTTTATAAAAGCTATTTTTTCATTAGATATTTTTTTAATCTTCATTCTTCTGCCTATTCTTTTAGTTTTTCCTTTTCTAATTATTGTTTTAACTTCAAAAACTTTAACTTTATATAAAGATTCTATTGCATTTTTTATTTGATTTTTATTAGATTTAATATTAACTTTAAAAAAATAATATTTATTTTTAGTTAAATTTGTTGCTTTTTCTGTAAGTACTGGATTTAAAATAATATCTTTTATATTCATAAATTAATTATCAATTTTTAAAAGAATTTTTTTAATATCATTCAATGATTTCTCAAAAAAAATCAATTTTTGACAATTTAATATCTTAAAACAAGATATTGATTCTGATGTTATAAAATCAACATTGTTAATATTTCTTATTGATAAAATAAAATTGTCGCTTTTTTTTGGCAAAATAAAAGTAATTTTTTTATTATTTAAATTAAGTTTTTTTAAAAAATTAAAAATTATTTTTGTTTTTGGTTTTTGAGATAAAATATCATCATTTAAAATTAAAATATTATTATTTTTAAATTGAAGAGATAATGATCCAAAAATTGCTTTTTTATTTTGTTTTTTATTAATTTTCAAAGAATAATCTTTTGGTTTTGGGCCTCCAACAACTCCTCCGCCAACAAAAATAGGAGCTTTTATATCTCCATGCCTAGCTCTTCCAGTTCCTTTTTGACGATAAATTTTTCTTGTCGATCCAGAAACCTCTCCTCTTGTTTTTGTTGAAGCTGTTCCTTGTCTTTGATTAAATAAATAAACTCTTACAGATTGGGCTATTAATTTATCATTAATATCAGATTTAAATATTTCTTTTGTTAAAGAAATATTTTTGGATTCTTTTCCATCTAAATCATAAACCGGCAAACTTAATTCATTATTATCTTTAATTTTAACGTTATTTTTAACATTTTCTTTTTTAACACTTTCTTTTTTATCAATTTTTTTTGTTTTTTTTAATTGTGTCATTTTATAAAATAATTAACTAAAAATTTTCAACAAATTTCCTTTAAATCCAGGAACTAACCCTTTAATAATTAATTTATCTTCTTTTATATCAACTATCTCTAAACCTCTTATAGTAATTTTTTCTCCACCCATTCTTCCCGCCATTCTTTTACCTTTAAAAACTCTTCCTGGAGTAGTAGTCATACCTATTGATCCTGGAGCTCTTTCATTATGAGATCTACCATGAGTTCTTGGGCCGCCAGAAAAACCATGTCTTTTAACAACTCCTTGAAATCCTTTTCCTTTAGAAGTACCTGAAACAATAATTTTATCTCCTTTTTTAAATAAAAATTCTGGTCTTAATTCATCTCCAATAAAGATTTTGTTTTCTCCAATTAATATTCCTAATTTATTATTTTCTTGAATTATTTTATAATCACCCTCATGTTTATCTAATCTTATTTCTTTTAAAAAACGAAGCGGGGTTTTTATCCCCGCTTTTTCTAATTGTCCTTTTATTGGTTTTTTAATATTTTTAATTTGTCCACATCCAAGTTTAACACTAAAATAATTATTTTTTTCCCTTGTTTTTATATCAAGTAAAAAACAATTTTTAGTATCAATAAAAGTAACAGGAATTCTTTCTCCTTTTTCATTAAAAATTTGAGATTGTTTTAATTTTACTCCTAAAATAAATCCTGACATAATAAATAAAAAAAATAGCCCCAGATTGGGGCTTAAAATTTCCAATCCGGAAAATATTTATTTAGTTCCCGAACAAAACTTAATTTTCATTTGATCAAATTATACAATATATATTAATTTTCGTCAAATAAGTTTACATTTTAACTTCAACTTCTACTCCTGCTGGTAATTCTAAATGCATTAACGAATCAATTGTTTGATTTGTTGGGTTAATAATATCTATTAATCTTTTGTGAGTTTTTAAACTAAAATGTTCTCTTGCATTTTTATCAATAAAATTTGATTTATTAACAACAAAAATTTCATTTTTTGTAGGCAAAGGAATAGGACCAACAATTGAAGCACCTGTTCTTATTGCTGTATCAACAAGTTTTTGACAGGTCTCATCAATTAATCTATAATCATAAGATTTTAATCTTATTCTTATTCTTCCTTTTGGCATATTAAAAAGATGAATGTGGGGAGCATAAAAAAGCTCCCCACAATAATTTAATAATTTTTTTTATTTAATAATTTTTGTTACTACCCCAGCACCAACTGTATGACCGCCCTCACGAATAGCAAATTTTAACCCTTGTTCCATTGCTACTGGATAAATAAGTTTTGCTGTTACTTTTACATTATCTCCGGGCATAACCATTTCTACTCCTGAAGGCAAATTAATCTCTCCAGTAATATCAGTTGTTTTAATATAAAATTGAGGCCTATATCCATTAAAAAATGGTGTATGACGACCACCTTCTTCTTTTGTCAAAACATAAACTTCAGCTTCAAATTCAGTATGAGGAGTAATAGAACCTGTTTTAGCAATAACTTGACCTCTAATAACATCAGTCTTTTCAATACCTCTTAACAAAAGACCTACATTATCTCCTGCTCTTGCTTCGTCTAAAGTTTTTCTAAACATTTCAATACCAGTAACAACAGTTTTTTTTGTTTCTTTAATACCAACAATTTCTACTTCCTCATTTGTTTTAATTGTTCCTCTTTCAACTCTTCCAGTAACAACTGTTCCTCGACCAGAAATTGTAAAAACATCTTCAACCGGCATTAAAAATGGCTGATCAACAGGTCTTACTGGTTCTGGAACATATTCATCAACTTTATTCATTAATTCTTCAATTGCTTTAATCGCTTCTGGATCATCCTGTAAAGCTTTTAAAGCACTACCTCTAATAACTGGTATTTGATCTCCTGGAAACTTATATTTTGTTAATAAATCTCTTACTTCCATTTCAACCAAATCAAGAATTTCTTTATCAGCAACCATATCAACTTTGTTTAAAAAAACAACAATTGCTGGTACATTAACTTGTCTTGCTAAAAGAATATGCTCTCTTGTTTGAGGCATTGGGCCATCTGGAGCAGAAACAACTAAAATTGCTCCATCCATTTGAGCAGCTCCAGTAATCATATTTTTAATGTAATCAGCGTGTCCTGGAGCATCAATATGTGCATAATGACGTTTATCAGTTTCATATTCACTGTGATGAAGATTAATTGTGACTCCTCTTGCTCTTTCTTCTGGAGCTTTATCAATTTCTTCATATTTAAGAAATTTTGCTTTTCCTTTTTTTGATAACACATAATGGATCGCGGAAGTTAAAGTAGTTTTTCCGTGATCAACATGACCAATAGTACCGATATTAAGATGTGGTTTTGTCCTTTGAAATACTCCTTCTGCCATATTTTTTAAAAATTATAAATTAATAACAAATAATAAAAATTAAATAAGCCAATAAAAGAAGGCTTATATTTTTATTGTTTTTATAATAATGCTAAAATCAAAAAAAGTCAAGAGTAAAATAAAACAATATTATAATAATCTGATAAAATAAATACAATGTTAAACGAAACTCAAATAAAAGCAGTAAAATATAATCAAGGACCGCTTTTAATTATTGCTGGAGCTGGGACTGGAAAAACTACTGTAATTGTTAAAAAAATTAAATATCTTATAAAAACTAATTTGGCTAAACCAGAAGAAATACTTGCCTTAACTTTCACCGAAAAAGCAGCTTATGAAATGGAAGAAAGATTAGATCAACAAATGCCTTATGGTTATTTTCAAATGACAGTTGATACTTTTCATAGCTTTGCTGATCAAATTTTAAAAAATGAAATTATCCATCTTGGAAGACCTAATAATTATAAATTAATGACTGAAACAGAAACAATAATTTTTTTTAAAAAAAATCTTTTCCTTTTTAATTTAGACTTATATCAGCCTATTGGCAATCCAAATAAATTTATAGAAAATATTATTGATCATTTTTCTCGCCTTAGAGATGAAAATATTTCTCCTGAAGAATATTTATCTTGGGCTAAAAAAAATGAAACAGATAATGATGAAGAAAAAAAAAGATATTTGGAACTTGCTCATGCTTATAAAATTTTTCAAGATTTAAAGATAAAAGAAAATGTTTTTGATTTTGCTGATTTAATTTTTTATTTAATACAGCTTTTAAAAAAAAGGCCTTCAATTTTAAAACATTATCAAAATAAATTTAAATATGTTTTAGTTGATGAGTTTCAAGATACAAACATTGCTCAATATGAATTAATAAAAATGCTAAAACCATCAACTCAAAATCCATTTTTAACTGTTGTCGGCGATGATTCTCAAGCAATATATAAATTTAGAGGTGCTTCTGTATCAAATATTTTAAATTTTATGAAAGATTATCCTAAAGCAAAACAAATCAATCTTTTAGAAAACTACAGATCAAATCAAGTAATTCTTGATAAAAGTTATCAATTAATACAAAACAACAATCCTGATACTCTTGAATTTAAGTTTGGAATTTCAAAAAAACTTACTGCAGTTAATAAAAATGTTCCTAATGAACCAATTGATTTTTATTTAGCTGAAAATGATGAAGAAGAGGCTGATTTTGTTATTCAAAAAATTATTTATTTAAAAAAAAAGTTTAATTATCAATATTCTGATTTTGCTATTTTATGCCGAGCTAATAATCATGCTGATGTTTTTATCAAAAATCTTCAATATAGAGGTATTCCTTATCAATTTTTAGGACCAAATATGCTCTTTAAACAACCTGAAGTAAAAGATTTAATTGCTTATTTAAAATTTTTAAATAACATTTCTGATGATGTTTCTTTATATCGAGTTTTATCAATGGATATTTTTGACATCGATGCTATTGATATTAAATTAATTATAGATTTCTCTCAAAAAACAAATCTTTCTATTTTCCAATCAATTGAAATATATTTGAGTTTTTTTGAAAAAGAAAATAAAAAACAAGAATTTGAAAATTACTATCAATTTCTTCCTCTTTTAAAAAAGGAAACCAGAGAAAAACTAATAAATTTCTTTAAAATGATAAAAAAACATTTTTCTCTTATTAAAAAAAATACCTCAGGAGAAATACTTTATGATTTTTTAGAAACAACAGGATATTTAAAAAAACTTTCTCAATATAAAAATGAAAAAGAAGAAAAAATTGTTTTAAATATTTCAAAGTTTTTTAAAAGAATAAAGATTTTTGAAAATGAAAATAAAGAAAATTCGCTTAAAGATTTAGTTGATTTTTTAGATTTAAGTTTAGAAATAGGAGAATCGCCCATTGCTGGAATAACTGATATATCTTCTTATAATGCTATTAATATCTTAACTGTTCATTCAGCAAAAGGACTTGAATTTCCTGTAGCTTTTATAGTTAATTTAACTCAAGGAAGATTTCCGAGCAAAAATCGAAAAGAAATAATTCCAATACCTGAAGAATTAATAAAAGAAATTCTTCCTCAAGGAGATTCTCATATTCAGGAAGAAAGAAGACTTTTTTATGTTGCAATGACAAGGGCAAAAAATCATTTATTTCTTACAGCCTCAAAATTTTATGGTGAAGGAAAAAGACAACAAAAAATTTCCTCTTTCATTTTGGAAATTTTTGAAAAAGATTATCTTGAAAAAAAATATTTTGAAGCTAAAAAAAATCAAGAAAAAAATAATTTATTTTATCTAAAAAAAATTGAAGAAAAAGAAGAAAAAATAAAAGAAATAAAAAAATATTATTCCTATACTCAACTTGAAATATATGAAAAATGTCCACTTCAATATAAATATTCTTTTATTTTAAATTTACCCACTCCAAAAACAGCATCATTAAATTTTGGAGAAATTATTCATCAAACTCTTTATAATTTTTATCAAATATTTAAGAATAATAAAGAAATTAGTATAAAAGAAATTTTAGAAATCTATAAAAACAACTGGCAACCAATTGGATTTTTATCAAAAAAACATGAAGAAAAATATTTTGAAAATGGAAAAAAAATATTAATTAATTATATTGAAAAATATCATAAGAAAAATTTAAATATATTAAATTTAGAAATGCTCTTTAAAATAAAAATTTCCAATAATTTTTTTATAAAAGGAAAAATTGATAGAATAGACAAACTAGAAAATGAAAAAATTGAAATAATTGATTATAAAACAGGAAAAAAACCTGATAATAAAAAAATTTCAAAAGATCCTCAATTAACAATTTATGCTCTAGCTTTAAAAAATATATATAAAAAAAAATTTAATGATTTAATTTTATCTTATCTTTATTTAGAAACTCAAGAAAAAATCAGCTTTCAAAAAAAAGAAGAAGATGTTGAAATAGTAAAAAAAGAAATAAAAGAAAAAATAGAAAAAATAAATACTAAAGATTTTGCTCCAAATCCAGGTATTCATTGCGATTTTTGTCCTTTTAAAATAATTTGTGAAGCTTGGAAATAATAAAAATTTAGTATAATTTAATTTAAAAAATGATAAAAAAAATAACAGATTCAAATATTTTTCACAAAATAGCAGATTCATTTGTTCCTTTTTTTTCCTGGATTATTATTACTTTTCCATTGTGGTTGTCTCCGTTTCATCCAGCAGTTGTTTCTTATTTTATAATTTCATTTAATATTTATTTTTTTTATAAATCTTTTATAACAGCATATTATGCTGTTTTATCCTATAAAGAAATATTATTTCATTCAAAAATAAATTATCAAAAAAAAATTAAAAAAATAAAAAATTCTTTTTATATTAATCATTTTGTTATTATTCCAAATTATAAAGAACATCTATATAAATTAGAGTCAACTATAAATTCAATCATAGAAAATGATTATCCTTACAAAAAAATAAACTTAGTCTTAGCTTTTGAAAAAAGAGAAAATGAAGCAAATAATAAATACAAAATTCTTTACAAAAAATATAATAAATATTTTCAAAAAATATTTGCTACTTTTCACCCAGATATACCTGAAGAAGAACCAGGAAAAGCTAGTAACCAAACTTTTGCTGCAAAAATAATTGATAAATATATTGAAGAAAACAATATAGAAAGAGATAAAACAATAATCACAATTTGCGATGCTGATAGTCATTTACCAAAAAACTATTTTTCTTATTTAACTTTTACATTTTTAAAAGATAAAGAAAGAATTTATCATTTTTATTGGGCACCCGTACTTCTTTATAATAATTTTTGGCAACTGCCAATTTTTGTAAGGATTCAAGCAACTCTTTCTTCTATTTTAAGACTTTCATTTTTATCTCAAAAAGAAAATCTGATTCAAGTATCAACATATTCAACTAATATGTGGCTTTTAAAAAAAATCAACTTTTGGGATGTAAATATTATTCCTGAGGATTGGCATATTTTTTTTCAAGCTTTTTTTAAATTTGGAGAAAAAATAAAAACTATTCCTTTATATACTATTGTCAATGGCGACGCTGTTTTTTCTGGAGCAATTTTAAAAACTTTTATTAATAGATATGAACAAGAAAGAAGATGGGCTTGGGGAGTAAGCGATGTTGGTTATTTTATTAAAAATTTTTTTAAAACCCCACATATAAATCTCTTAATAAAATTAAAAAAATTATTTTTTTTAATTGAAACTCATCTTTTGTGGCCAGTTTCTTTTTTTATATTAACAATAAGCGCTTCAATACCTCCGCTTATTAATCCTGTTTTTAAAAATACTGTTTTAGGATTTATTTTGCCAAAAACTTCTGCCTTAATTTTAACTCTAACTTCAAGTTTTTTAATTTTATATTTTTATCTTGATATTAAAATAAGAGAAAAAATAAAAATAAAAACAAAGATTTCAAACCTCCCAATTCTTTTTGTTCAATGGTATTTTTTGCCTATTGTTTCATTTTTCTTTTCTTCTCTCCCAGCTCTTGATAGTCATACTAGAATTTTATTTGGAAAAAAATTAAAATATAAGGTAACAGAAAAAATTTAAATTAATATTTATTTTTAATATGTTAAATTGGTTATTTTCAAATACTCCTTTAGTTTTTTTTATTCAATCATTATGGAGAGATGAAGCTTTTTCTTATTTAATATCAAAAAAAAATATTATTGAAATTTTATTTCTTACAGCAAAAGATTTTAATCCTCCTTTATATTATATTATTCTTCATTTTTGGATTAAGATTTTTGGTTATTCTGAAATAGTTTTAAGATCTTTATCTTTAATTTTTTACCTAGGTATTATCTATGTTTCTTTTCTTTTTTTAAATGAAATTTTTAAATTTAAAACAAAAAAATCTTTTTTTTATTTAATTTTTTTTATTATTAATCCATCACTTCTTTATTACGCATTTGAAGCAAGAATGTATTCTATGTTTGCTTTTTTTAGTCTTTTATCTTTCTATTCTTTATTAAAAAAGAATAAAAAAATTTATCTTTTATCAACTATATTAGGACTTTATACTCACTATTTTATGATTTTTGTTATTTCTATTCAATATTTTATTTTTAAATCTAAAAACCAAATTAATGCTTTTTTAAGTTTTTTGCCATGGATTTTATTTTTATTTTTAAATAAAAATATTTTCTCATCTTCTTTTTGGATAAAAAATATTTCTTTAAAAGAAAGCGTTAATTTTTTAGGAAATATATATACAGGATATGAATATGATTTAAATTTTTTTAATAATCAAATAAATAAAATCTCTGTTTTTTTAATATTAATAATATTTTCAATATTCTTTTTAAAATTTAAAAACAAATCTGAAAAAAAAGTATTTAAAATTTTAATTATATGGGGATTTTTTATCCCTTTATTAATATTTTTTATTTCTTTTATAAAACCAGTTTTTTTATCAAGATATTTAATTTTTTCAACAATAGGATTATTGTTTTTAATAACTTTTATAATTGAAAAACATTCTTTTTTAATTAAAACCATAATAATATTTTTATTATTTTTTTTAACATTAAATTATAATAAAATTCAAATAAAAGAAAGAAAAAAAGCCAATTTAAGAAAAACAATAAAAGAAATAAAATCGCTGATAAAAAAAGATGATTTTTTTTATGTTGTAAGTGAATTAGATTTTTTTATTGCTCAATATTATTTAAATGAAGACCAAGTATATATTTGGCAAAAAAATTATCAAGAAATACCTGATTATGTTGGAAAAGTTTTAATACATGAAAATAAAATAAAATATAATCTTCCTTTATATCCAAAAAAAGCTTTTATTTTAGAAGATTCAAATTTAAATAAATATTCAATTCAATCAATATATTAATAAAAATTATTTTTTGCTATTTAATAACTACTATTTTATAATATTTCTATTTTAAACAAAATTAATCAATCGGGGGTCGTCTAATGGTAGGACACGACTCTCTGGAAGTCGCTATCTTGGTTCGAGTCCAAGCCCCCGAACTAAAAAAATATGATAAATATTTTGATAATCGTTAATTTGTTAATGTTTTTAATATTTTTTTTAAGATTAAACCTTTTCCCTCCTCAAATTCCTCTTTTTTATACAAAACCAGAAGGAGAACTACAAATTGCTGAATCTTGGATGATTTTTTTAATTCCTTTTTTATTAAATTTATTCTTTTTTATAAATAACTATATTTTAAATAATTTTTTTTTAAATGAAGAACTTCCAATAAGAAAAATATTTTTCTATCTAAATCTATTTTTGATTATTGGTTTTTTTTTAATTTTCATAAAAATAATTTTTTTAATAACATAAAAATATGTTTTTAATAATTTTTATCAGTTTTTTATTGACTTTTTTTATTACTCTTCCAACAATATATTTTGCTAAAAAAATAAATCTTTTAACTGATATAAAAAAAAGGTTTCATCCAGCTCATACTCATAAAGGGAAAATTCCCAGAGGAGGCGGAATTCCTATTTTTTTAACTCTTTTAATTTCGTCATTTTTGTTTTTGTCAATCAATAAAATAATTGTTGGAGTTTTAATTGCTAGTTTTCTTTTAACAATTGTTGGTCTTTTGGATGATTATTTTGATTTGTCGCCATATCTAAGATTTTTTTTAAATATTTTAATCTCAGCTATTGTTGTTGGTTTTGGATTGGGAATTCCTTATATATCAAATCCTTTTGGCGGAATTATCAGACTTGATCAATGGAAAATAAATATAGATTTTTTTGGTAGTCGCCAAATACTCTTTTTAGCTGATCTTTTATCAATTATTTGGCTTACTTGGCTTATGAATATGGTTAATTGGAGCAAGGGCATTGATGGTCAACTTCCAGGATTTGTGTCAATTACATCTTTTTTTTTGGGTATTTTATCTCAAAAATTTACTGTCTCTCACGATATAACTATTCAAAATGTTGCTAATCTTGGTTTTATTATTTCAGGTGCTTATCTTGGATTTTTGTTTTGGAATTTTTATCCGCAAAAAATTATGCCTGGATATGGAGGCGGAGCTTTAGGAGGATTTTTGCTTGGAATTTTATCAATACTTTCTTTTGGAAAAGTTGGTACTGCTATTCTGATTTTATCAGTGCCAATGATTGATGCTTTTTACACAATTTTAAGAAGAATAAAAAATAAGAAATCGCCTTTCCGGGCTGATTGGGGACATTTTCACCATCGGCTTTTGGAAATCGGCTGGGGAAGACGAAGAATCGCTGTTTTTTATTGGTTAATTTCTTTTATTTTAGGAATTGCTTCTTTGTTTTTAAAAGGAATTGAAAAAATTATTGCTTTTTTAAGTATTGGAATAATTTTACTAATATTTATTCTTTTAATTGAAAAAATAAAAAAAATAAGAAAAATTATTGATTGATGTTTTTTATTCTTGCCTGAAAAATTAAAATCTCATCCGGCATTGATAAAATAAATTTAACAAATTTAACAGTATAAAATGGATCAAAAGCGTCAAACAGATCTTTTTTTACTCTTGTCTTTTCAAAAAGCTTTGTTTTTATTTTGCCAGGATATAAAAAAATTATTCTAATATTATATGGGTAAAGTTCTTTTTCTAAAAGAATCAGAAAAACCGCGAAGCCACCATTTGCTAACATTATAAACAGATCTTTTAGCTTTAGCATTTAATCCTGCTTGAGAATTTATAAAAATAATTGTTCCTTTTTTGTTTTTTTCATATAAAAAATCACTGATTTTGTCATAAAAATCTAACCTAACAAATTAACTTCAATTGTTTTTTTTATTTGAATATATTCATTGTTGTCAACTTCGCCCTCAATCCAAATCTCAATATTGTTAATCAAGATATCAATTCTTCCAAATTTATCTATTATTTTTTTAACTGTTTTTTCGCATTGATTAAAATCAATAATATCACATAAAAAATAACCAACACTAAATTCTTTAGCAGTTTTTTTTAATCTTTATAAATTAGAAGATAAAATAATCACACAATAATCATCTTTTAAAATTCTAACAATCTCTTTTCCCAAACCATCGCTTCCGCCAGTAATAACCACTGTTTTTTTCATAAATTAATTTTATAATAAAATATGACAATTTTAAAAGTTTATACTGACGGCGGGTCAAAAGGCAATCCTGGACCAGCTTCAATTGGAGTAATTTTTTATCTTAACAATAAAATAATTCTTAAACATCATTCATCAATTGGCATTGCTACCAATAATGATGCTGAATATCAAGCAGTTATTTTTGCTTTAGAAAAAATAAAAGAAATCAAAAAAAAATATCCTATTGATAAAATAATTTTTCACAGCGACTCTCAACTTTTAATCAATCAGGTTAATGGTTTTTACAAAATAAAAAATGGAAAAATTAAAGAGTATATTTTAAAAATTAAAATTTTAGAACAAGAAATTAATCTGCCAATTGTTTACAAACAAATTCCCCGCGAAAAAAACAAAGAAGCAGATAAAATGGTTAATTTTTTTTAATACTATATTAAATTTTCCGTCTTTACTTCTTTTTGAATATCATCGGCAAATTCTATTAAAATTCCTGGCTCTTTAGAATTATTTATAATAATATGCGTGCAATAAGGATAAACAACAAAAAGATAAAGATTGTCATTAGAGTTCATTTTTTGTTTATTTAGTTTTTTATTTTCTTTCCACCAAATCTCCAATCCTTCTCCAATACCAATAAACGCTTCCATTCTTTTATGGGAATGGTTTCCGCCAAATTTTTTAGGTAAAATATAAACAAGTGATCTTTCTTTTATTTTAAAAGGAATTTTAATATTGTCTAAATTTAAAACCCATAATGATCTTTTTTAATATATGTTTTATTTAATAACTTTTTTATAACTTTCATATTTT
>JAOAFI010000015.1 GCA_026416375.1 Patescibacteria group bacterium
ATTATAATCTTTTTAGCAGACTTGTCAAGTATTTGCTAATATTATTTTATAGGATCATATCCGCCTTTGTTCCAGGGATGACAACGAAGAATTCTTTTAAGTCCTAGAAATAAACCTTTAATTACACCGTATTTTTCAACGGCTTGATAAGTATATTCGGAGCAGGTTGGGGTAAATCGGCAGGCTTTGTCAGATAAAAAAAGTTGTTTTAAAAGCATTCCATGAAACCAATGGGTTTTTTGGTAAAAACGAATTGAAGATAGGATAAGTTTTTTCACAATTTTTTTTAAATTAAATCAAATGATCAAAAATTTTACTTAATTTTTTTAATAAATCTTTTTCATTTTTATATTCAATTAAATGATCAGAAATTCCTTCAGATGTAGTTGAAATTTCAGCATCTATTTTTTTTATATAAATAATTTTTTTATTTTTAGCTTTAGCATAACCAATTTCAATACCAATACCGATTGATTTATAAGATAGTTCAGCAATAATAAAATCAGACTTATCAATTAATTTTAATGCTTTTTTCATCATTGTTTTATGGTTTGATTTTTCTTTATATTCAAAAACAAAAGAATAAGAATCAATATTAAATTTAGTTTTAAGAAATTTTTTTAAATTATTATTTAGTTTTTTAAATTTATTTTTATGTTGATAACTATAAGATAAAAAGATTTTCATTTTTATTAACTATAAAATATTTCCAAGGTTTTTTCAATCAATTCTCTAACTTGACCGCTTGGGATTTGAGATATTTTTAAATCATCAGGTAAAGTAGCGTCTGTGTCTAATTTATGATCCACAATAGAAGATTTATTTTTTCCTGTTTTTAAATAAGTTAAATGTTGTAATATTTCAGGATTATTTTTTTTTAAATATTCCCACTCTTCTGTTCCAGGATATGGTTTAAATTGAAAAAGAGAAATATCAGTTAATCCCAAATTTTTTAATTTAATAATAAAATTTTGAGTATCTAGCATTTGTTCTAAAGTTTCATCAGGAAATCCCATTATAAAAAAAGCTTTTATTTGTGGCATACCTGCTTTTTTTAATCTTGAAATAGTACTTTTTACTTGTTCTAAAGTAATGCCTTTTTTTATTCTATCTAACATCTGTTGGTTGCCGCTTTCTACTCCTATTGCAATTCTCCAACAACCAGATTGAGTCATAAATCTAAGGTCATCATTTGTAAATTTCTCAATTATTGGTGCTCTTGTCATTCCTCTCCAGTAAAAAACAGAATGCTCTTTTAACCATAATTCAAAAAACTCTCTAAAATCTTTTGGTCCTAAAAACCACATATCGTCTAAAAAATGAATAGCATTAGCTCCTGTTTCTAAAGCTAAAGAAACATCTTTGATAAGTTTTTCTGTTGATGGTTTATAATAAGGTCTTTTTCCTTGATTTCTTCCTACTAATACTGGAGTAGAGCAATATGTACATTCAAAAGGACAACCTGAAGTTTCGTAAAGAGAGATTTCTCCAAGAGAAATAGTTTGATCTCCTATCCTTAAATTTCTTTCTTTTATTGGATTCTTAACCCAAATTCTATAATCAATTGGTGGAATTTCATCTAACGGATAAGGATCAGCATAATCATATCTTTTTGATATTTCATCACTTTTATAATATACACCTTTAATTTGAGGACAATTTTTTAATTGTCTTAATAATTCAGTTAGAGGTATTTCTCCTTTGCCCCTTACAACAACATTAACCATAGGAAGATCTCTAAATGTTTGTTGAGGAGATAATGTAGCATGAACACCACCGATAATTAAAGGAATTCCTTTTGTTGCTGCAATTTCAGCAATTTCAGCTGCTTCATTTAAATTAACAGAAGTTGGATTTAATCCTATTGTTTGAGGCTTTAACTGATAGATTACGTCTTCAATTGCGGAAGGGAGCATTTTTCCTCTATGAGCATCAAGAATAGCAGGTTTATATCCTTTTTCTTGTAAAACAACTGATAATCTTAATAAACCAAAAGGTGGTTCTTCATCATTAGGAATTAATCCTTGTTGGAAAGTAGAAGGAACATTGATAAATAAAATATCTGGTTTTTCTAAATTAGTTTGTGTGTGTTAGGAGTTAAGTATAATTCTTTATTCATAAATTTTTAATTATATATTATCCTATAATAAATTTCAATAACAAATATAGAAGAATTGATATTGTTTTAAATTTAAACTTTAGATTTTTCTAAAATTATTGTTATTTCTCCTTTAATATCTTTTTGTTTTATTTTTTTCAGTACTTCGTTAATGTTTCCTCTAATAAATTCTTCGTAAATTTTTGTCATTTCCCGGGCAATTGAAAGCTGAGTTTTTTCGCCTAAAACATTTTTAATAATTTCTAGAGCCTCAATTAATCTATTGGGTGATTCAAAAAAAACAATTATTACTGATTTTTTATTGATGACAATATTTTTTATTTGTTCAAAAATTTTTTGTTTTTCTGAATTTTTTTTTGGCAAAAATCCTAAAAATAAAAAAGGTTGAGTCGGCAGTCCTGAGGAGATTAAAGCAGATAAAATTGCTGATGGCCCAGGGATTGGCGAGATTTTGAGGTTTTCTTTTATAGCTTGTTTAACTAAAAATTGGCCGGGATCAGAAATGGTTGGAGTGCCAGCATCAGAAATTAAAGCTAATTTTTTTCCGTTTTTTAATTTTTCAATGATTTTTGGAATTTGTTGCAATTGATTTTCATCAGATAAATGAATTAAAGGTTTTTTTATTTGATAGTGGTTTAAAAGTTTTACGGCAGTATCAGTTGATTCGCAGATTATTTCATCCACCTCTTTTAAAATTTCTAAAGCCCGAAGAGTAATATCTTTTAGATTGCCTATTGGAGTTGAAACAAGATATAACATAAAATTAAAAGTTAAAAATGATCCTTTAACATTAAAAAAAATAATTTCTTAAATTAAATTTATTTCTTTAATCTCTTTCCAATCTAAAACATCAGTTTCTTTTTTTATGTGTCCTTTATCCCTGATAATTAAACTTAATTTATCAAATATAATTGTTTTAGGAATTAAAGAGTTAAGTTTTTTTATCTCTTTTTTCTTATCTTTAACATTCATATTATTTTTATAGATTAAACTTAAATGAGGATTAAGCTGGTAATCAGAATAATTACCAAAAAATTTTTTGAATTTATCATAAAGATTAATAAGCTGTTGATTTGTTTTCATTTGACAGTAAAGGGTTTTAGTAAAAATATCAGAAAAATCAAGATGAGAAAATTGAAGATTAATTTTTTCTTCAGAATTAAAATTTTCTTTTAAGATTTTTAAAATAGTTTTTATTTCTAAATTTTTTTTATTTTGAGGCGGAATATAATAAATTGTTAAATGAGGAATAAAAGAACAAGAAGAATATTTTTGAGCTAAATTGTCAATTATTTTTTGAAAAAATTTTTTTTGATTTTTTTCAGGAATTAACCAAAAAGAAAAATCCATTTTCTATTTTAAATTTTTAATTTTCTCAAAAATTTTTGGAAAAACTTGGTTTTGTAAAATTTCTTTTTCTTCAGGCAAAAAATCCTGCAAGACATAAGTTTCGCCGTCAATCCAGTTTTCTTTTTTTCTGGCATCAACACCGATTCTTATCCGCCAAAAATTTTTAGTTTTTAAAGCTTTCTCAATTGATTTGATGCCGTTGTGAAGTTTTGGACCTTGAGAAAGCTGAATTTTGAATTTGCCCAAAGGAATGTCTAAATCGTCGTGAACTATATATAAATTTTCAATTTTCAATTTGTAATTTTCAATTATTTTTTTTACTATTTTTCCAGATAGATTCATAAACTTTTCTGATTTTGCCAAGATTAAATTCTTGTTTTTAAAAATTTTAGCAATGATTTGGTTTTTTTCTTTTAACTCGCTAATTCGCCAACTCATCAACCCACTAATAAAATAATCAATAAACAATTTTCCTACATTATGCCGATTGTTTTGATATTTTTCTCCTGGATTGCCAAGACCAATTATGATTTTCATATTTTTTTAAATTTCTTCTAAAGAGCTGATAATTTTTGTTTTACCAAAAAATTTTAATTTTAGAATTTTTTTATCATTAGTTAAATAAATATCACATTCTGCCAAAGATGATGAATGAAGTTGGATATTATCTTCAAAATCAGAAAAAGGTCCTTTTAAGGAAGAATAAAAAATTTTTTCTTCAATTGGAATAATATTAAAAAAAGAAAGCAATTCTTCTAAATTTTTATCAGGAATTTTTATCTTATAAAGATAAATATAAATATGAAGAGTTAATACTGATAAAAAGAGAGAATGAGATTTAAATTGATTAAAATTTATTTTTTTTCTTTGTTCAATCAAATCAATAAAAAAATTTGCATCAAGAAAGATCTTTGCCATATTTTTGTTTTAAATGTTTTTTATATATTTCTTTTCTTTTTTGTTTTGGAATTATTTTTTTTGGTTTAACAAAGGTAAAAAAATTTTCTAATTTTTTTGAATCATTAATTATTTTTTCAGAAAAAGA
>JAOAFI010000021.1 GCA_026416375.1 Patescibacteria group bacterium
ATTATTAAGTTTGAGAATTTAAAAAGTTAGTGAGTTTATAGAGTTAACAAATTTTAGTTTAAAGTTATAGTTTTAAGTTTTGAGTTATAGTTTTGAGTTTTAAATTTTGAGTTTTGAGTTTTTATCCGCCAACTGGCGGATGAGTTTTGAGTTATTTTTAGTTTCTTTGAGATTTGAGATTTGATGTTTTTAAGATTTTTTATTAATGTTTATTTTTATTTATTATAAAGCTCATTTTCAATTTCAAGAAGTCTATTATATTTTGTAACATTTTCTCCATGGACTGGAGGACCAAAAGAGACTAATTCAGCATCAACTCCAACACTTAAATCAGCCAAATAATTTTCATTAGTTTCACCAATATCTGAACTTATAATAAAAGAAATATTATTTTCTTTCAAAAAATCAATCATTAATATTGTTTCAGTTATTGTTCCTATTTGATTTGGTTTTATTATCACACAATTAAAAAAATAATTTTTAATGTTTTTTTCTAATTGATTTTTATTTGATGAAAATTTGTTATCAACTGCTAAATAGCTTTCTTTATTTATATTTTCATAAAGTTTTTTCCAATTTTTATCATCACTATTACAAAAAGGATCAATTAATAATAAAGGAGAATATTTTTTTAATATTTGTTCAAATAAAAATTGATAATATTCATCTTGATTTAATGAATCTCTATCTTTTATTAAATAATTATTAATTGAAAAATAATCATTAGCTCCAAAATCAATTCCCAAAAAAATATCTTTTTCAAAATCAAAACCTTTTTTTTCTACAGATTCTTTTATTGCTTCTAATACATCAAGATTATAATCAAATTTAAATTTATATAAATGTCTAATTTGATGATACAAATCTACTCCAAGTTCATAAGCTTTTGAATAAGAAAAAGATGAAGAAGGAATTATCTGAAATTGTTTAAAATCAAGATCTATTTGACCATGTTTTCCTCCTTTTAAAAGAGAAAATATTGGAGAAGGAAAAAAATTAATTTTTAATTCTTTTTTAGTAATTTTTTTGTAGAGATTGTTAAAATAAAAATAAAGAGGTTTCTGTTCATCCAATGCTCCAGCTTTAGCTGTTAAAATAGAAATTGTCATTAAAGTATTTACTCCTAATTTATTTTTATTTTTAGTTGAATCTGCTTTAATAAGCCAGTTGTCAATTTCAAATTGTTTTTTTGGATCAACTCCTTTTAATTTTGGAGCAATAAGATTATTAATATAATAAACAGCTGTTTTTACTCCTGCACCATTAAATCTATTTTCATCATTATCTTTCAATTCTTGATTTTGAAAATCATATATTTTTTCAAAAGAAGAATAACAAGATTGAACTTCTTTATCATTATCTAAAATCATTTTTGCTTCAATTGTTGGATATCCTCTTGAGTTTATTATTTCTCTAGCAATAATATTTTTTATTTTTGTCATAATTATAAAAAGATATAATAAAAAATGATTTTAATTTAAGATTTTTTTTCAAAAAACTTTTTTTCTATTTCAAAAACAATTTCTCTTGTTCTATCAATTGCATCAGGAGATACAGAAATGCTTGTTATTCCCGCTTTAACCAATCTTTCAACAATTTCCGGATAATCAGAAGGAGCTTGTCCACAAATAGATGAAGTAACTCCATATTTATTACATGTTTTAACAATATATTCTAATAATGATAAAACAATTGAAGTTCTTTCATCGTACATTTGAGAAACAGCTTCATTATCTCTATCAACTCCCAACAACATCATTGTCAAATCATTGGTTCCAATCGAAACACCATCAATTCCTATTTTTATAAACTCTTCTAAATTCAAAGCAGTTGCAGGTACTTCAACCATAATCCAAAGTTTAAATTCTGGATAATTATAAAGACCAGATTTTTCAATTAAAGATTTTATTTTTATAAGTTCCCAAGGCGCTCTTATAAATGGAATCATTAAATGAAGATTTTTATATCCTTTTTCCCAAATTTTTTTTATTGCTTGAAGTTCAAGATTAAAAACATCAGGATTAACAATATATCGATAAGCACCTCTAAAACCAAGCATTGGATTTTCTTCTATTGGCTCAAAATCTTTTCCGCCAATTAAATTTCTATATTCATTAGTTTTAAAATCTGTAGTCCGATATATAACAGGACGAGGAGAAAAAGCAGAAACAAATTTTTGAACTTCTCTTTTTAAATGATTAATAAAAAGATGTTCTTTTTTTTCTTTAATAAATTGTTTTGGATGAATTCCTAAATTAGCAATAATAAATTCAGCTCTAAGAAGTCCAATGCCATCAACATGTTTTTTTGAAACAGCAATAGCCTCATCAGGTTGAGCTAAATTAGTATATATTTTTGTTGCTGTAATAATCTTTTTTTCATGATGTTGTTTCTTTGAGGAAGAAACAATTTTTCCTAAAAATATTTCTCCGGTTGAACCATTAACAGTGATTACTTGATTTGGTTTAATGATTTTTGTAACATTTTCAGCGCCAACTACTGAAGGAATTCCAAGTTCGCGAGAAACAATAGCTGCATGAGAAGTTCGGCCTCCTTTTTCAGTGATGATAGCTGAAGCTTTTTTCATTGCCGGCACATAATCAGGATTAGTCGAAGGAGCAATCAAAATATCACCAATTTCTATTTTGTGTATTTCAGAGGGCGAAAAAATTATTTTTGCTGGACCAAAAGCAATTCCAGGCGATGCTGGAGATCCTGTCAAAATAAGTTTATTGGCAGTATCATTTAAACTATTTGATCTTATTGTTTGATTTTCTTTAATTGTTGTTATTGGTCTTGATTGAACAATATAAACATGATTATTTTCTATTGCCCATTCAATATCTTGAGGAAAATAATAATGTTTTTCAATTTCAGAAACAATTAAAGCAATCTTAATAATTTCCTCATCTGTTAATTTCTCTTTTTTTCCCAATTTTCCAAGCCTTACTTCTTTATTATCAATGTTTGATTTAACAAGTTTAACAGACTGATTTTTTATTTCTTTTTTTAAAATCAAAAAACTTTTTTTATCAACCTCATAATGATCAGGAGTGACTTTTCCTTGAACAATATATTCTCCTAGTCCAAAAATCGCCTCAATTACAATTTTATTTTTATCATTGGTTATTGGATCAATGGAAAAAGCTATTCCTGATTTTTCCGACTCAATCATCCGCTGGACAACAACTGCCAAACCAACTTTATTATGATCAAAACCTTGCTGATGGCGATAATATATTGCTCTTTCAGTAAAAAGAGAAGCAAAACAATCTTTTACTTTTTTAAGCAGATGATTTTCGCCTCTGACATTAAGATAAGTTTCTTGCTGACCAGCAAACGAAGCTCCAGGCAAATCTTCAGCTGTTGCTGATGAACGAACAGCCACTAAAGGCATCCGGTAAAGAGATTTTAATTTTAATAAACCTTTAAACAAAGAATCATTTTTTAAATGATAATAATGAGCCTCTTTTATCAACAAATGCTCATAAAAATATAATATTTGTTTTACTAAATCTAAAGGAAGAGAAGCTTTATGAATTAAATTTTGAATATTTTTTGAGACTTGATGAAGTTCGTGTGGATTTTCATAATTTAGCGACTTTAAAATATCTTTTATTTTGTTTTTTAGCCCTGCTTTTTCAATAAAATCAAAATAAGCATATGAGGTAATAATAAATCCATAAGGAATAGGAAATTTAGCATTAACCATCTCGCCTAAATTAGCGCCTTTTCCGCCAACCAAAGAGACATCATTTTTATCAACTTCTTCAAACCAAACAATAAATTTTTTTCCCATAATTTCATCATAAAAAAAACCTAAACTAAAGTCAATAAAATTAACAGAAGATATAAAAAAGACAGTCCTCCCAAGGACAATCCTTAATGTT
>JAOAFI010000027.1 GCA_026416375.1 Patescibacteria group bacterium
TTTTTTTTCTTTTTGGCCGGATTTCTTTGTTTTTTAAAAAAAGAAAAATATTTTTTAGCTTCTGTTTTTGCTTTTTTTGCCTCATTAACACGGCTTATCGGTTTATTTTTAATTATTTTTTTTATTTTTAAATTTTTTGAAAAAAAAATAAAAAAGATTAATCTTTTTTTTGTTTTTTCTCCTATTTTTGGATTTTTAGCCTATTGTTTTTATCTTTGGAAAACAACAGGCGACCCATTAATGTTTTTTCACTCTCAACCGGCTTTTGGCGCTAACCGTTCAACCTCGCTTATTTTTCTGCCTCAAGTTGCCTGGCGATACTTAAAAATCTTTTTTACTGCTGATTTTAACTTTCAATATTTTATTGCTATTTTTGAGTTTTTTGTCTTTTTTTTAGTTTTATCAGTTTTGCTTTTGGATTTAAAAAATCTTGTATCAATTAAAAATTTAAAATTAAAAATTAAAAATTATGACTATCTGGCTTTAAATATCTTTTCTTTTGCCAATCTTATTCTTCCCTCTCTTACCGGCACTTTTTCCTCTATCCCTCGCTACAGTCTTTTTTCTTTATCTTTTTTTATTTATTTAAGAAAAATAAAAAATAAGTTTTTAAAATTTTTAATATTGTTATTTTTTTTGATTTTTCATACTATTCTTTTAGTTTTTTTTAGCCAAGGATATTTTGTATCTTAAAAAAATATGAAAAAAATAATATATTTTCAAAGAGGAAAAAACGAAAATATAAAATTCTCTTCAATTTCTGAAAAAATAAACGAAATTGGAATTTTTGTTTTTTTTATTTTTGTTGGTTTTTTTTGCTTTTTTTTAATTATTCGTCTTTTTGCTCTTACAATTGTTAAAGGAAATTATTATCAACAATTAGCTCAAAACAACCGGATAAAAGAGTTTTTGATTGAACCGGAAAGAGGAAAAATAATTGACAGAAAAGGATTTACAATTGTTGAAAACAAAAAAGCTGATATTGAAATTGATGAAAAAAAAATTAAAAATAAAAGATTTTTATCAAAAAGAATTTATTACTATCCAGAAGAAACAGCACATATTGTTGGTTATCAACAAAATGCTGATGAAAAAGATATAAAAAATGATAACTGCCTAAACAAACTTATCTTAGGAGACAAAACAGGAAAAAAAGGAGTAGAAAAACTTTTTGAATGCCAGCTTCGAGGAATTGCAGGAAAAAAATTAATTGAAACAAATGCTTTAGGAAATTTTTTAAAGACAATTGCTGTTTATCCTCCAAAACCAGGAAAAACAATTCAGCTTGCTTTAGATTTAGAGCTTCAAAAAAAAACCTATGAATTAATAAAAGAAAAAAAAGGGGCTGTCGTTGCCTCAATTCCAAAAACAGGCGAAGTTTTGGTTTTAGCCTCATCTCCTTCTTTTAATCCGCAAGATTTTGAAGATAAAAATAAAAATGTTGAGAAATATCTCAAAGATAAAAATCAACCTCTTTTTAACCGGGCGCTTGATGGAGTTTATCCACCTGGATCTATTTTTAAAATGATTGTTGCTGTGGCTGGACTTGAAGAAAAAAAAATTGATGAAAAAACTGTTTTTGAAGATAAAGGAATAATCAAAAGCGGACCAAACACTTTTGGCAATTGGTATTATCTTCAATATGGAAAAACTGAAGGGATAATTGATGTTGTTAAAGCTATAAAAAGATCAAATGATATCTTTTTTTATCTGGCTGGCGAAAAAATTGGAGCAGAAAAAATAAAAAAATGGGCAGAAATTTTTGGGCTTGGCAAAAAAACAGAAATTGGCCTTGATGAAACAGAAGGAGTTATTCCTTCATCTTTTTGGAAAGAAACAACTTTAAAAGAAAAATGGTATACTGGAGATACTTATAATTTATCTATTGGTCAAGGATATCTTTTGACAACGCCAATTCAGATGAATTTTGCCTTATCCGTTTTTGCTAATAACGGATATTATTGTCAGCCTTCTCTTTTAAAAAATCAAAAACCAAAATGCAAAAAATTGCCTATTTCTCAAAAAAATATTGAATTAATAAAAAAAGGAATGAAAGAAGCATGTTCTGATGGAGGAACCGGCTGGCCTTTTTTTGATTTTAAAATCAAAATTTCAGATTCAGAATCAAAAAAAATTGAAGTTGGCTGCAAGACTGGCACCGCTGAATCTCATGCCAAATCAGGAAAACCTCATGCCTGGATAAATGTTTTTGCTCCTTATGAAAATCCAGAAATCATCATCACTGTTTTAATTGAAGAGGGAGGTCAAGGCTCAGATATTGCCGGTCCAATTGCCAAAGAAATCTTAAAACAATATTTTGAAAGAAAAGAATAAGACTTATAAAGAAATATAATACATAAAATTAATTTCTAATTTTTAATTTATCTTTAATAAGAGAAGCGTCTTTATTTTATCTATAAAACACTGGTTTTTCTTTTTGAGGAAGAACAAGGCTCATTTTTCTATCTTTTAAAGAGATTCTTTCAACATAAGCTTTGATTTTATCTCCAATTTTTATATTTTCATCGCCTTTAAGTTTTGAGATGTGAATAAGACCTTCAATTCCAGGTTCAAGACGGACAAAATATCCATATTTTTCTTTTCTGACAATTTCTCCTTCAATCTCTTTGTCTTTTGGATATTTTTCCTCAATCTTTTCCCAAGGATCAGGAGTTAAACGTTTAAGAGAAAGATTAAGCTTTAAATCTTTTTCATTTCTTTCAACAACATAAACATCAATTATTTCTCCCGGCTTAACATAAGCTGAAGCATTTGAGACTTTTTCCCAGGAAATTTCTGAGATATGAACAAGCCCCTCAACTCCCTCTACTTCGCAAAAAACTCCAAATTCTGATGCTCCAAGGACCTTAGCCTTATATACTTTTCCTTCTTTTATGGCATCAAATCTTTCTTTAAGCTCTTTTTGAGAAATCTTTAATGCTGAGGCTTTTTGAGAAACAACCAAACGATTTTTTTCTTTATTAACCTCAAGAATTTTTACTTTTATTTTTTGCCCGTTAAGCTTTTCAGGATTACTGATAAAAGGTTCGGTTAATTGAATTTTTGGTATCACTCCTCTTATTCCCATAAAATCAACAAATATTCCGCCTTTTCCATATTCTCCGCAAACAACCTCAATTTCTTCTTCTTTGTCTTTTTTTTCTTTAAGAATCTCCCACTTTCCTTTTTCAAAAAATTTTCTTAAAGAAACAACCGGATAGCCGTTTTTTGATTCTTCAGAAATTACTTTTACCTGAATTTTGTCTCCTGGTTTTAAATAAGGAAGATAAGTTGAGACTTCTTTTATTTCAAGTTCTCCCAGCTGAGCATAAGCTTTAGCGCCAATATCAAAAACAATTCCTTTTTTTGAAAGAGAAACGATTTTCGCTTCAATTTCAGATCCTTTTTTTATAATTTTTGGCTGATATTTTTTAAGAAGATCATCCATTATATTTGTTTTTTGTTGAGTGTTTTTTTCTTCATTTTTTTTCTTTGCCATATAAAAAATTTCTCCTTATCTATATATAATATCAAAAAAAATAAAAAAAATCAAAGATTTTAAAGATTAATAATTTAAAATTTTTTTTATTATATGCTTTTAACAACAATAAAAGTAGTTTGATTATTTTTAAAATCTTGAAGATTTTCATCAATAATATCAAAATCATATATTTGAGCAATTCTTTTTGATCCCAAAACAGCAGTGTATTTTGATATTTTTCCTTTGCTTAAAGCTTCAGCAGCTTTAGCAGTATCAATCATGTTCCCTTTTCCAGAAATACATTTAAGATTCGGATATTTTTCTTTTAAATTATTTTTGCATTGAAGAAAAACTTGAGGATGACCAATAATTTTTTTTATTTTTTTTGTATCGACATCTTTTCTTTTCATTAAAAAATGACAGATAGGAAGATAAACTTTATCAATAATTTGAAATTTATATTTTTTCATTGCTGACTCTGACTCTTTGACAGTTCCGCCGGTATTATTATATACAGCAAACAAACCAATATTTATTTTTTTTAAAATAAGATTTTTTAATACTTTTTCTGCAGTATAAAGATATTTAATCTGACAATTTTTTAAATTATTTTTTTTTATATAAAAAATAGCTGCTTCTTCATTAAAACTTCCTTTTCCTCCTTGAATTCCCAATAAAAATTTTTTTGTTTTTTTATCAATCATTTAAAAAAAGAAAAATAAAAACAATCTAAAAAATTTTTTTACTTATTTTTTCAATAATTATTTTTGTATCTGTTTTTTTGCCTAATATTTTCATTGTCTGGCCAAGCAGAAAATTAATCGCATTTTTTTTGCCTGATTTAAAATCCAAAACTGCCTGAGGATTTTCTTTTATGGCTTGAGAAATTGCCTTATCTATTTCCTCTTCATCTATTTGAGAAGTTGAAATTGACTGATTAAAAACACTAATTATTTTTTGATAATTGTCAACAAAAAGATTAACTTTTATTTTTTTATTGACTAAAAAATTAATTAATTTTTTTGTATCAAGATTTTGTTTTTTAAAATAAGAAAAAAGGCCGTCGAGCCATTTAGATTGAGTATTTGTCTCAAAAAGAAGGCTTAATGTTGATTTTTGAGCGCCGTATTCTTTTTCCCATCTTGACAAAAGATAATCATAATTTTCCGGCATGTTTTTTTTGATTGATTCAAACCAGCTTTCAGAAATTTTTATTGGCGGAATATCTGGATCAGGAAAATAACGATAATCTGAAGCGTCTTCTTTGGCACGCTGAGAATAAGTAATATTTTTTTCAGCATTGTATCCGCGAGTTTCTTGGGTTGGAGTTTTTCCTTCATTAATAATTTCTTCTTGTCTTTTTATTTCTGCCTCAATTGCTTTTTCTAAAAACCTAAAAGAATTAATATTTTTCAATTCAACCTTATAATTTGGCAACTGATTATTTTGATTTTTGGTTTTTGAATTTTGAATTTGAAGCGAAATATTTGCCTCAAGCCTCATTTGGCCCTTCTCCATATCAGCCTCTGAAATATCAAGATAGCGGATAATCTGAAAAAGTTTTTTAGCGTATTCTTTGGCCTGAGAGGCTGATTTGATATCTGGCTCAGTAACAATCTCAATCAGAGGCACTCCGCTTCGATTAAAGTCAATTAAAGTCATTTTTTTATTGTTTATTGTTGAGTGAATTAATTTTCCTGTGTCTTCCTCAAGATGAATTCTTCTAATTCTTATTTTGCCAAAAGAAGTATTAATTTCTCCATCATAGCAAAACGGCAAATCATATTGAGATATTTGATAACCCTTAGCTAAATCAGGATAAAAATAATGTTTACGGTCAAATTTTGAAAAAAGATTTATTTTGCATCCTAAAGCCAGCCCAAGACTAATTGTCCATTCAATTGCTTTTTTATTGGCCACAGGCAAAGCTCCAGGAAGACCAAGACAAACTGGACAGGTGTAAATATTTGGTTTTGGAGCGCCAAAAGGATCATTTTTGCAACCGCAAAACATTTTTGAAGCTGTTTTAAGCTCAACATGAACTTCCATTCCAATTATTGGCTGATATTTTTTATCCATTTTTTTAATTTTTTAATTTTTAAATATTTTTCCATTCATTCCAATTTGTTTTCTGTTCATAAGCCCAGGCTGTCTGCAAAATTTTTTCTTCTTGAAAATAATCGCTCATAATATTCAATCCTAAATAAAGATTGGTTTCCTCATCTTTGTACATCGGCACTGATATTCCGCAAATTCCAGCCAAAGCTGAAGGCTCAACCAGCATGTCTTGAAGTTCTCCAAACATTGGATTTCCCTGAGATGCTCCTGATGGCAAAGCAAAAGAAGGAGAAGCAGGAGAAATTAAAACATCATATTTTGAAAAAAGATCTTTAAAATTTTTTACATAAAGATGTCTAACTTTTTGAGCATATATATAATATTTATCAGCATATCCTTTTGATAAAGTATAAGTGCCAAGTATTATTCTATTTTTTGCTTCAGAACCAAAACAGGATCGATTATTTCCATATCTTATGCCGTCATATCTGGCTAAATTGCTTGAAACTTCTCCTCTTTGAACAACAGTATATACCCCAATAGCATATTCATGAGATAATATTTTGTTTTTTTCTAAAGTTTTTGAAGTTGAAATAAGCTCTACTTTTGCTCCAAGATTTTCTAAGACTTTTCCTGCTTCAAGGGTTTTTTTAGCAACAATTGTTGAAGAAATATCTGGATGATCAATATAACAAATGCCAATTTTAAAATTTTTAATTCCTTTTTTAAGATTTTTTGTATAATCGAGAACAGGAACATTACTAGTTGTTCCGTCGTATTCATCTTTTCCAGCAATAAAATTAAGAATTATGGCGCTGTCTTCAACTGTTTTTGTAATTGGTCCAGGACAATCAAGAGAAGAACCCATAGCAATAACTCCATATCGGCTGACTCGACCATAAGTTGGTTTTAAGCCGACAACTCCGCACCAAGAAGCTGGCTGACGAATTGATCCGGCAGTTTCTGTGCCTAAAGAAGCAATTGCCATATTTGAGGCAATTGAAGCAGCTGATCCTCCAGATGAACCACCTGGAAGATATTTTGGATTGCGGGGATTTTTTGTTGGCCCAAAATCTGAAGTTTCAGTTGAAGATCCATGAGCCCAAGCATCCATATTGGTTTTGCCAATTAGTATTCCTCCTGCTTCTTTTATTTTTTTTGTCACTGTTGATTCATAATGAGACATATAACCTCGAAGCACATTTGAAGAAGCAGTTGTTGGAAAACCAATAGTTAAAAAATTGTCTTTTATAGCAATTGGTAATCCTCTTAATGGTTTATTTTTTTCATTTTTTGCTTTTTCAAAAGAATTTTCATCAAAAGAAAGATAAATATTAAGTTCTTTATTTTTTTCTTTATAAACTTTTAAAATATCATCATATATCTCTTTAAGAGAAACTTCTTTTTTATCAATAAGTTCAATGGCTTTTTTTAAGGTTAGTTTATTTTTCATTTTTTAATCCTCCTCTAAAATTTGATCAACAACAAAATAACCATTATGTTTATTTTTAGCTTGATTTAAGGCCTCATTTTGAGAAAACATTCTTTTTTCATCAATTTTATCTTCCCTAAAAATATTTTCAAGGGAAGTAACTTGATGAATAGGCTGAACTTCGAAAACATCAACTTTAAAAAGCTCATCAACGATTTCAATAGTTTTCTCAAATCCTTTGGCTAATTTTTCTTCCTCTTTTTCAGAAACTGGAATTTGAGCTAATTGAGCGATTTTTTTCACTAAAACTTTGTTAATTTTCATAGACTAATTAAAAACAAAAAAATTAATGTTTTCTTGTGTTTTTTTGTTATTAAAAAAATAGTTGTTTAAATTTAGCTAAAACATTATCTTGATTATATAATTTTATCATAATCTTTTGTTGTTTTTGAGAATAAAAAACTATTTTTAATATTATTTATAATTAATATATATTTTCTTTATGTAAAACCACTACTTTTATAAAATAACTTTTATTTGAACAATTAGCTTTTAATACGCTTTGAAAAGTTAAAATCGGTGAGGGACAGGGACAAAATAAGCTTTTCCAAAATGAGAAGGAGGCATTAATTGAAATTGTTCCAATAATTCTTGAATAACAGGTAATTTTTCAGCAACAGATTAATTCATTAAAAAACAAACCTTTTCTATCATAATATTTTTTAGATTATTATATCAATAACTATTGATTTTTCAAAAAATTTTATAAAATTTTCTTTCTATGAAAGAAGTGTATCAAAACCCAAATAAACCAAATAATTTAAGTGAACTTGTAGGAAAAACAATAACCATTAATCCTCAAGCTTTACTTAATCGTGGAAGGCTTTTTACAACACAAAAGTATATAGATATTTACGATCCTTATTTACAAAAAATAAAAAGAGCGATTGGTGATATGTCAGACGTAAAAATCGATAATGGACTACCTATTGTATGGGTAGCTGAACAAAATGGAGAAATAACTTATATTGTAGGAGAAGGCAATCATAGAATAGCAATGGCGTGTATTAACAGAAGCATAATTGATGTTTGTGTTACAGGTATATTTGATGGAAAAAAATCAATCTTTGGTTTTAATATTATTGTTAAAAAAATGAGAGAATTTTTAGCTGATCAAAAATAAAAATTTGGATTTAACTTTTAGCTTTTCTTTCAAACAATAGTTTCTTTAAATAGATTTTTTAATTTAATTAAATTTTATTTTTAAAATTTTTTAGATCAAATTATCAAATGTTTTTTTATAAAACTTTTATTTTAAAGGAAAATTTGTTTTAAAAATATCGTGTGCATCGTTTAATCTCCTTCCATCACCAACAGTTAATTTATTTCTTGCAAAAAAATATTTTAAAACAGCAACAATTGCCCCCAGCTAAAATACCAAGACATCCTATTCTTTCTCCATGTATAAGATAATTTTTATTTTGTATTTCTTTAATTGACTTCATAATACATATTATTATAACCTATAGCATAGATAAAGTCAAAAGTATTTAAAATTTATTTCATCTTTAATTACTCCACAAATTGTTAGATTTAATTTTTGATCCGCCAACTGGCTCCGCCAACCGGCGGATGAGTTTTGAGTTATTTTTACTCTATCATTCCCGCCTTTATTCTTGTTATTCCTTCCTCTTTTTCTATCATTCCCGCCTTCTTTCTCTGTCATTCCCGCGAATGCGAGAATCTTGTTGTTAATAATAATAATATCTCAATATTTCCTAATTTATTAAAAATTTTACCTAAAGAGTCTCATATGTATGTGACTTATACATTCGCTTGAAAAATTTAATTTTTATTTTATAATTAAAAAATCATTATGAAAAAAATAATATTGTTAATTAATAAATCTTCAAGGAAACCTTCAAAAAACAGGAGGTAATATCTTTAACTTAAAATAAAAAAATCTCCTAAATCTTAAAAATATTTAATAATTTTAAAATTTAAAATTAATTTAAAATCTTATGTCAGCAGAAATATATAAACCAACAAATAATTGGAAATTAAGAAAAGAATTTTTTTACGAACAAATAAAAAATAGAGAAATAATTATAAAAAATTGGAGAAATGATGATATTAAAAAAATATTTGAAATACTAGAAAAACCTAATTGGGCTCCTTGGCTTAGAGCTTCTGCAGAAACTTTAGAAGGGCGAGCAAAAACATTTCTCGAAGGACAATTTTTAATGATAGAAAAAAATGGAATTCCATTGGTAAGTTTATCTACAAATAGAACATTCTGGAATGGTAATCCAAATGAATTGCCGTCTTGGGATGAGGTAGCTGGAGATCCGCCAACTTTCGAAAATACATATCAAGAAGCAGGTAATACTTTATGCTTAATGTCAATGAATGTTAATCCAGAATATCAAAATTCAGGATTGGCAAGTCTTATGATCGATTATATTATTAATAATAAAATGCATGGAACAACAAATATTATTGGATCTTTTCGACCAAACGGGTTTGGTAAATATAAAATTGAACATCCAGAAACTAATTTTTCTGACTATTGTAGTATGACAAGAGAAGATGGTTTGCCTATTGATCCTTGGTTAAGAACTTTAATAAGAAATGGTATGATGCCTATTTGTGTTGATCCAAATGCTATGAGAGTTGAGGTGCCAATTGAAGAATTTTTAAATTTTAAAGAAACATATAAACCAAATTTATGGAGAGAAATTTCTTCTGGGTTATGGGAATGCGGTGAAGTTGGTTCATGGACAATCACTGATAAAGGAATTGCAGTTTATACAGAATCAAATCTTTGGGGAAGATTGTTATAATATAAAATTTATTATTATGAATAATAATTGGTTTACAACTAAAGAAATTAAAAAAAATATTTGGGGAATTGGCGAATTTTTTCATTTTGAAGAAGTTATTTCTTATCTTATTGTTGGCAAAAGAAAAGCTCTTCTTATTGATACTGGTCTTAATATAGGCAATATTAAATCAATTGTTGAATCAATAACTAGCAATAAGATTATTGTCATTAATACTCATTGCCATTTTGACCATATAGGTGAAAATTATAAATTTAATAATATATATCTTTTTAATTCAAAATTTAGTTTAAATATAGCATCAAAAGGATATTCTTATTTTTTTATGAAAAATCATTCTCAAAAAAAATTATTTTTTAATTCTCCACCAAAAGAATTTTATGATAAAAAATATTATATTCCTTCTTTTAAATGGAAAAAACTAATAAATGACGGTGAAAAAATATTTATTGATCCTTTTGAATTTGTTATTGTTTATACTCCGGGTCATTCTCCAGATTCCATTTGTTTGTATGAAAAAAATTTAGGATATTTATTTACCGGAGATATTCTTTATCAAGGACCAATCTATGTTCATCTTAATGAATCAAATTTAGAAGAATATAAAAATAGTATAAAAAAAATTTTAAGTCTAAAAAAAATAAATTATATTTTTCCTGGTCATAATGATTTTTATTTTGATCCAAAAAATATTAAAAAAATAAAAAAAAAATTAGAAGAAAAAAAATTAAATAAAAAAAAGATTAAAATTGACAAAAAAATATCGATTATTAAATCTTTATAAGATAAAATATTAGATTTTTAATAATAAATTATTATTAAAACAATAAATTTTATGCAAAAAAATCAAATTTCTCTAGCCGGAGAATTTGCTGTTCTATCTCAATTAGTTCTTCATGGTTATGATGCCAATCTTACTTTAGGAAATACCAAAAATGTTGATATTCTTGTATCTGATCCAAAATCAAAAAAATTATTCAAAATTGAAGTCAAAACAAGTTTTGCAACAAAACCAACAAAATCAAAAACATTTGGTTATTGTTTTAATTGGATAATGACAATAAAAAATGAATCGATAGTTGATAAAAATTTGTACTATTGCTTCGTTAATATAGAAAAAGAAAAAAATAAATTTAGATTTTTTATTGTTCCAAGTAAAATTGTTGCTGAATATGTGAATCTTCAACATCAGTTTTGGCTTGAAAACGTATTTTATAAAAAAGGCGGAATAAAAGAAAAAGATGAAAAAATTAATATCAGAACTTTTCGAATAGGTCTTGATGATAACCAAAATAACTACCCTATCTGGACTCCATTAGCAAAAGATTTTGAGAATAATTGGAAATTTAAATAAAAATAAAAATATATTCCACCTCTGAGATATCAATGATTTTAAATAAGCGAAGTAGTAACGGGAATCTTAAGACTCAAAAGCTAAGAAATTAAATCAGGATCAATTCGAAATATGTCAGGCAAGATATTTGGAGGTTCATCTTCATTTTGATTTAATGCCCCCTCTGTATCAGGAATCGTCGTATTTTCCTCGGTGCATCCTTTAGGTATGCCATAATACATCACATATCTTCTCCAATCGCGGATTTTAGCTAATTGCTCAAGAAATTTATTGTATTGATCAATATATTTATTTCTTTTTATTCTTGCTTCTGTTGGTTCTCTTTTTATTTTATCAATATTTTCTATCTTTATTTTGCCATCAGCAATATCAAGAAGATATTGAGCATCATCTCGATAGCCCTGATACATTTGCCACTGATATACGCTTCCTTTTTTTATATACCAAGGAATAAATAATTTAAAATCCCATCGATTCATAAATTTTTTTTGAGTTTTAAGCCAATTATTTTCCTCTTTAACATAAGATCTCATCTGAGAAAGATAAGATTTAAAATACTGAATTGCCAATTTTGCCTCTTCATCAGTTGAATCAGGTCTAAAGTATTTTCCAAAATTTATAAAAGCTTTTTTATAGCCAATAAGCAATGGGTTTACATTAGTGCATCGAAGTCCAAAGATATTGCTCGCTTCAATAGACAAACTTCGAAGTTTATAAAGATAAAAACCAAAGACAAATAAGCAAAAAAGTAATATCAAAAAAAATATTTTAAGTTTTTTCATAATTCTTTATTAATTTTCGATATGAACAAAAAATACAATTTTCATTTGACGATGGAATTGTTTCTGAATCTAAACAGTTTTTTATTTTATATATTGTTTTCTCAACCCAACTGTCATCTCCTTCATGAGGGATTATCTTCAGTTTAAATTCTAGTTTTCCATCAAAGACCCTTTCTCCTTTTAATCCATTGGCGAAGACAAAATAAGCAGTATTGGAAACTTTAAATTGTTTTTTTCTAAATATCCATTGATACCATTCGACTTGTTTTTTGTAATTGCTTTTATACTCATCTTCTAAAGTTATCTCTTTTGCAGTGCTTGTCGACTTATAATCAACGATGTGAATTTCGCCTTTTGGATTAATCCAAATGTCATCGATTATTCCGCAAATTTCTAAATTAGTAGGTTTATGGACAATGGATGCGCCAATAAAATGATTTTCATCATCGCGCCATTTGTAAAAATCTGGATGATTAAAAGGTATGGCGTTGACATCAAACTCTTTCATCAGAAGATTTCTCTGGCCTTTTTTTCTTAATAAATCAAATTCGTTTTTCAGAAGATGATCAAC
>JAOAFI010000007.1 GCA_026416375.1 Patescibacteria group bacterium
AAAAAAATAATCTTATCAATATCTATTTTTTTGATTATTTTTGTTTTGGGAAAAAATATTCTTCCATTTACCAATCATTTTTTTGATTTTCATGATGAAACTCAGCCAGCAAGAATAAGCGAATTTGTTTTAAATTTAAAAAATCTTCATATTCCTCCCAGGATTGCTCCTAATTTTTCATTTAATATGGGCTACCCAGTATTTTCTTATTATGCTCCCTCATCATATTGGCTGACTTCTTTTTTTCATCTGATAGGCTTTTCAATTATTGATGCTTTAAAAATCTCTATTATTCTTGCTTTAATAATAAGTTTTTATTCAATGTATAAATTTTCATCTCTTTTTTTTAATTTTTATTCCTCTATTTTTGCCGGCATTTTGTATTCTTCATCTCCATGGATTGCTGTTGAGATATTTATAAGAGGCAATTTAGCCGAACTTTGGTTTATTGCTTTTTTGCCTTTAGTTTTTTATTTTTTAATCAAAAACACAAAAGAAGACATCAAAAAAAATTTTATTTTAAGTGTTTTTGTTTTAGCTTTTATTTTATCAGTTCATAATATTTTATCTCTAATTTTATTGCCGATAATCATTGTCTTTATTCTTTTAAATAAAAATAAACTAAAAAATTTTAAAGCCTTATTTTTTTCTTTTTTATTAAACAGCTATTTTTTTATTCCAGCTTTTTCTCAGTTTAATTTTATAAAATCAAATAATCTCTTATACTACACCAACTATCTTGATCATCTTCTTTGCCCTTGGCAGTTATGGAGTACTCCTTTTTGGGGATATGGCGGATCAGTTAAAGGATGTCTTGAAGACGGAATGTCTTTTATGCTTGGTAAACCTCAAATAATTTTTGGAATTCTTGGAATTATTAGTTTTTTTGTCTTTTTAAAAAAAATCAAAAAAGAAAATCTAAAAAACTTTTTTTTGATTTTAGTTATCTTTTTTGGATCAGTGTTTATGACAACCAATCTTTCATTTTCTTTTTCAAAAATTTTTATTAAATTTCTTAATTTTTTTCAGTTTCCATGGCGATTTTTAGCTCTTTCTCTTTTTTCTTTGGTTTTTTTTGCCAATTTTTTCTCTTTTTTTATTTCAAAAAACAAAGAAAAAATTATTGGTTTATTTTTTGTTTTTTTGAGTATATTAATTTTGTTTTATAACAGCAAATTTTTTTCAAAATATCCAATAAAAAATGAAAAATTTAATCAAGAATTTCTTTCATCTTTATATATTCAAAAAAGAGTTGTCTATAAAATCTCTGAATATCTGCCAAAATATGTTGATTATCAAACTTGGCTAAAATATGAACCCAAAAAAAATGAAAAATATTTAATTGATGATTCGCTTGAAAAAAATCTTCCTGCTAAAACTAAAAATAAAATTGAAATTGTCAAAAATGAGCCCTTTGAAAGAATTTTTAAAATAAATTCTTTAAAAGAAAATCAAATTGTTTTAAATATTCATTATCTCCCCTATTGGAAAATCAAAGTCAATGAAAATGAAATTATTCCAAAAAATTTTGACTCTCTTGGACGGCCAATTATCAAAATCAAAACAGCCTCAACAATCTCAATAAAATACGAACAAACTCTTATTGAAAAAATCTCTAATATAATTACATTATCAACATTTTTTTATTTGCTTATTTTTTATTTTAAAACCAAAAAAATATGAATAGCCTTAAAAAAAACACTATTATTTCAACTCTTTCTCTTTTTTTAAATAGCGGCTATTCAGCTTTTTTAGGATTTTTTGCCAATCTTGTTTTGACAATTATTTTATCTCCGCAGATATTTGGTATATACTTTACAGTTTTATCTCTTATTGCTATTTTAAATTATTTTTCTGATATCGGCCTGGCTGCCTCTCTTATTCAAAAAGAAAAAATTGATAAAAAAGAAGTTTCTGTTGTTTTTACTTTTCAGCAAATTCTTATTATTTCTCTTGTTTTTATTGGTTTTTTGGCAACCTCGCCAATTATTAATTTTTATCATCTTCCTTCTCAAGGAAAATATCTTTATTGGTCTTTGCTTTTGTCATTTTTTTTATCATCTCTAAAAACAATTCCTTCAATTTTTTTAGAAAGAAAAATTGAGTTTCAAAAAATCGTTTTTGTTCAAGTTGTTGAAAATACTCTTTTTTATTTATCAGTGATTATTTTTGCCATAAAAGGACTGGGGCTGACAAGCTTTACTTTAGCTGTCTTTCTTCGAAGTTTAATTGGAGTTATTATTATCTATATTATCTCTCCTTGGAAAATAGAGATTAGTTTTGATTTTAAAGTATTAAAAAATCTTCTTCGTTTTGGTATTCCTTTTCAGATGTCATCATTTTTAGCTCTTGTCAAAGATGATCTTATGACTTTGTATCTTGGAAAAATTTTAGGATTTGGTCCGCTTGGTTATTTAGGCTGGGCAAAAAAATGGGCTGAGTCGCCAATTAGAATCATTATGGACTCTCTTTCCCGGGTTCTTTTTCCTCTTTTTTCAAGATTTCAAAATAACAAAGAAAAATTAAAAAAATTAATCGAAAAAGTCATTTTTTATCAAACGCTGATAATTGCTCCGGCAATTATTTTTCTTGTGATTTTAATGCCAAAACTTGTTGAGATTATTCCAAAATACAACAAATGGCAACCAGCCCTTTTATATTTTTATTTATTTTCTCTTTCTTCTTTTTTATCATCATTTTCCACTCCTTTTATCAACTTCCTAAACGGTCTTGGCAAAGCCAAAACATCTTTTAAGTTTATGGCCGGCTGGACAATTGCCACCTGGATTTTAGTTCCGATTTTAACTTATTATTTTGGTCCTTTTGGATTTCCTTTAACTTTAGTTATTCTTTCTTCATCTTTTGTCTTGGTTGTTTTATCAGCTAAAAAAATTGTCAATTTTAATTTTTTAAAAAATATCTATCCATTTTTGATTTCATCATTATTGATTTTGTTTATATTAAAAATTGATTTTTTCAAAAACTTTAATAATTTATTATTTTTAATAACTGCGCCATTTTTAGGTATAATAAGCTATATTTTGATTTTAAAAATATTTTTTAAAATCAATCTTTTTGATGAATTAAAGACATTATGGAAAACTTATCAGCAATAATTGTTGTTAAAGATAATCCAAAAACTCTTGAAAAAACAATAAAATCAATTTATGACTTAGTAAAAGAAATTATCATTGTTGATATTGGTATTGACAGCCTTCTTACAAAAAAATTAGAAAAAAATAAAAAAATAAAAATCATTAAAATAGAAAAAGATATTCCTTATGTTGAGCTTATCCGCGAAGAAACTAAAAAATACGCCAAGACCGACTATGTTCTTTTTCTTGATCCCGATGAAGAAATATCAGAAAATCTTAAAAAAACTATTCAAGAAAATTATCAAAAATATGACTTTATCAAAATCCCAAGAAAAAATATTATTTTTGGAAAATGGATTGCTCATTCCCGCTGGTGGCCTGATTATCAGATAAGAGTTTTTAAAAAAGACAAAGTTGTCTGGAGCAAAATTCTTCACAACCAGCCAGCTTTTCATGGAAAAGGATTGACTATTTCTCCTCAAGAAAACTTAGCAATTATTCATTATAATTATCAAAATATTGACCAATATTTTCAAAAATTTATCCGCTATGCCAAATCTGAAGCAAAATATTTATTAGAAAATAAAAAGCCACTTACATTTCAAGAAACCGTAAAAAAATCAATCAGCGAATTTTTCAGCCGTTATTTTGCTTTCCAAGGCTATAAAGACGGAATTTATGGTTTTATTTTAGCTTTTCTTCAGATGATTTATTATTTTTTTGTCTATTTTTATTATCTTGAGGAAAAAAAATTTGAAGCCAATGAAAAAATTGCTCCTGATATTTTTTTTATTGAAGGAACAAAAAATTCTTTTTTTTGGAAAAATAAAAAAAGTTTAAAAGAAAAAATAATGTTAAAAATATTTAAAATATTTAATTTATGATAGGATTAATCACTGTAAATTATAATCAATACAAACTGACCTATGAATTTTTAGAATCTTTAAAAACTGTAAAAGGCGCCAAAAATATTGCTGTTTATATCGCTGATATTTCTTCAAAAAAAGAAGATTTTAAAATCAGCAAATATCCAATGAAGGTTGTTTTAAAACAGCTTCTAAATAAAGGATATGCTTATAGTATTAATGAAGGAATAAAATATTTTATTAATAAAAATATCAAACAATTCTGCGCTATCAACAACGATATTTATTTTGACAAAAATTTTTATCTTGAAGCAGAAAAAACTTTTGAAAAAGCTGATATTTTTGGAGGCAAAATTTATTATGCGCCAGGATATGAATATCATAAAAACCGCTACAAAAAAAAAGATTTAGGAAAAGTTTTTTGGTATGCTGGAGGTAGTATTGACTGGAATCATGTTTATTGTCATCACCGGGGAGTTGATGAGGTAGACAAAGGCCAATATGATAATTTTGAAAAAACTGATTTTATTACCGGCTGTATGCTTTTTTTTAATAAAAAGGTTATTGAAAAAATAGGTTTTTGGGATGAAAAATATTTTTTATATTTTGAGGACACTGATTTTTGCGAACGGGCAAAAAGGGCTGGATTTTCTCTTTATTATAATCCAAAAATTATTATTTATCACAAAGTTTCCCAATCAACTGGTGGATCAGGATCATCAATTCATCAAAGATATCAAGAAAAAAACAAAGTTATTTTTGGCCTAAAATATGCTCCCTTAAAAACAAAAATTCATCTTTTAAAAAATTATGTTTTTAAAAAAATATTTAAAAAATAATTTTAAAAAAATTTTATTTTATTTGTTTTTCATTCTTTTTCTTGTCTCAATATTTTTTAATTTTATTTTTTATAAAAAAATAAAAGAAAAAAATTTAGATATTGTCACAGAAGTTGTTGACGGAGATACAATTATTATCAACAACAATCAAACTATTAGACTTTCAAATCTTTATGCGCCCGAAATTGATTATTGTGCTGGTAATTTAGCTAAAAAAAGATTAGAAGAGCTAGTTTTTAAAAAAAGAATAAAAATTGAAACTGTTGGCAAAGATTCTTTTAAAAGAACTCTTGGATTAGTTTATTATCAAGAAAAATTAATTAATGAAATTCTTCTTAAAGAAGGACTAGCCAGATATGATGGTTCTCCATCCCCAAAAAGAGATATTTTAAAAAAAGTTTATGATGAAGCTTTTAAAAATAAAAAAGGTATCTTTTCTTTATGTGTTAGTCAAAATCCACCAAATAAAAATTGTCTGATTAAAGGCAATATTGATCGTCATTATCCTCAAAAAAAAAGATATTTTTTGCCTTCATGTCATGAATATAAACAAGTAATAGTTGAAAAAGATTTAGGCGAAGAATGGTTTTGCGATGAAAAAGAGGCTCAAAAAAAAGGTTTTATTAAAGCACAAAATTGTCCTTAATTTTTTAAAATAATAATATGAAACTCTGGCAGAAAATAATTTTTATAATTATTTTGTTTTTTTATATATATTTTCGAATCACGCCAATAATCAATGAAACTGTTCCTTATACTTATGATCAAGGAAGAGATTTTTTAAAAACCCAAGAAATCGTTAAAACCGGCAATATTCCTTTTATCGGTCCAACAACTGGCCTTGAAGGAATATTTCATGGAGCATGGATTTATTATCTTTTATCAATTCCTTATATTTTAACCTCAGGTAGTCTTTTAAGTTTTTATTATTTTTTCTTTTTTATCAATCTAGGATTAAATTTATTATTTTTTTATTTTGCAAAAAAATATTTTGGTTTGACAAATGCTTTTCTATTTTTAACAGCAACATCAATTTCAGATTATTTTATAAAAAATTCTTTTTTCCCAAGCAATGATCATTTAGCTCCCTTTTTTATGATTTTATTTATCTATTTCAGCTATTCATATTTTTTAAAAAAAAGTAAAAAAGATCTTTTTTTTATTGGTTTATTTTCAGGATTTATTTTAGAATCAGAGTTTGCTTTTGGTTTATTTTTAATTCCTTCAGTTTTATTTAGCTTTTTTATTATTGAAAAAAAAGACTTCATAAAAAAAATTCATTTTTTTATAATTGGCTCAATTATTCCAATATTGCCAAGAATTTTATTTGAAATAAAAAATAATTTTTTGCAAACAAAAAACTTTTTAAAATACTTTTTTGAAAATACTAATAACAAAATAGAATTTAATTTTTTAAATATCTTTAAAGAAAGGCTTTTTTTGTTTTTTAATTACATAAATGATATTTTCGTTTTTAAATCAATATCTATTTTTTTTATCTTAATTTTATTTATTAGCTTAATTTATTTATTAAAAAATAAAAAAAATGAATGGCTAAAATTTTCTTTATTAATAATTTGTTTTATTTTTATTCTTTCATTTATTTATAAAAAAGGCCCTTTTTATTCTTATTATTTAGGCGGAATTCAATATTTATTTTTAACAATATTTCTTTTTGTTTTAAATAAACAAAAAAAATTAAATTTTTTTTTAATTTTATTAATTCTTTTTTATTTTTTTATAAATACAATAAATTTTAAAAATTCAATCTTAAATAAAAAAATACCTTTTCTTGGTCTAAGAGCTGATAACAACATCATTAAATATTTAATCAAAAAAACAAACAATCAAGATTTCTGTCTTAAAATCTATACTCCGCCAGTTATCCCTTATACTTATCAATATCTTTTAAACTACTATAATCAAAAAAAATTAATAAAAATTCCAAAAAATGATTTTTATAAAAATCAGTGCTATATGATAATTGATTTTGATCAATATCAATTTAGAATTGATGAATGGAGAAAAAATAATATTCCAAAAGAAGCTTATCTTTTAGAAAAAAAAGTTTTTGAAAACAAAACTCTTATTGAACTTTATGAAATCAAAAAATAAAAAATTAATTATTTTTTTTATTTTATTTTTTTTAATTATTTTTAATTTTTATCGCTCGTATAATTTTTTTAATATCAAATATTTAACTAACAAATTTAATTATCAAAAATACGAAAAAAAATATTTTAATTCTCAGTGGATTATTCCTCAAAGCAAAAATCCAATCGGCGATGATATTCTTTATACTTATGTCGGAGTAAAATATCTTCAAGGAACTGATCCCTCTCTTATTAATCCAGAACATCCGCCTCTTGGAAAAAATTTAATTGGTCTTTTTTCCCTTTATTTAAAAAATGAATATTTTTTTAGTATTTTTTCAGGGCTTTTTGCTCTTTTTTCTTTTTATCTTTTAAGTCAAAATTTTTTAAAAAACAAAATA
>JAOAFI010000033.1 GCA_026416375.1 Patescibacteria group bacterium
TTTGCTTGCAAAAGCTATTACTTTAGCGATTGTTGGCAGGCAAAATGAAATAAAAAAACAGATATTAAAACAGAAAAAAGTGAAAAAGCATTTGGGAGGGAAGAAAATATAAGGTGATTTATGTGGAGGGGAAAGTAGTGAATTTTGTAATTAAAAATTAAAAATCAAAGCTACCAGCTGACGGAAAGAATCATATTTCGAAATTAATCTTCTTCATACGATTATTTATACTTTATTTAACGACTGCTTCTCTTAATTTTCCACAAGCTAATGGAGTTGTTCCTTGGAATTTTTTTATTTCTTTAATACCTTCATCGCTTAACACTTGTAAAAAAGCCTCAATTTTTTCATCTGATGGTTTTATAAAATTTGTTGCTGTATGCGGATTGAATGCTGAAATTTTAAGCATTCTTTTCTCTTGATCTGCTAAGATTAACCTTGCTAATAAAACAGCGTCTTCTTCGGTTACGTTTGAAAATCCTGTTGTTGGATCTTCCATTAAAACAACATTATATTTTACTGGTCTTTTTGTTATTCTAGCATATTCATCCATTAAAGAAATAGCTTTTTCGATATTTTGACCTTTCCTTAAAGGAATTATATATTGTCTTTTATCAGGATTAACAGCATGTAAACTATATTGAAGTGAAACAGGAAACCTTAAACTAGCTCCTTCATCTCTTATAAATTCAATAAATCTTCCTATTCCATTTATATTATCAGCAATTGTAGAGATTGTAATTCTATCTACAGGAAGATTAGGATCTTCATTTATTAATCTTAATGCTTGAATTACATTTTTTGTGTTACCAAAAGGTTCTCCATTACCCATTAATCCTACGACATTAGGAATTTCTTGAACACCTCTTTTTGTTATTGCATAATGGACCTGGCGATATATTTCTTCTGGGGTTAATAAACGTTGAAAAGGGATAGGGGATTTAGGTGTAAAACAATGATTACATATTCTATTGCAACCAGCCATTGTTGAAACACATATATCATGCTTTATTGGTCTACCATCTTCATCTAATTGATCAAAAAAAGAACCTGTTTCGAATATTGCATTATTATCGCCTCTAAAAACAATTTTTTCTCCTTTTCCACCTTCAGTACAAGTAACAGATTCAATTCTTACTGAACTTAGTGGTCTTATTCTTTCCATATTTGTTTTTTATATTTAGAAAATTCTTTAATTTTTGAAAAAATATTTTACTTCTTCTTCTTCTTCTTTTCAAGAGGAAAATTACAGACGCGATTTTTGTTTTTATTAAAAAAAGAATTTTTTAATATTTGATATTTACTACTTCTTTATCATTTAATATTTACTATTTTACTCTTTAAACTAAATTCTCGCCTTCGCGAGAATGACAGATTTAAACCCGCAAAACCTTCTAAACTCTCTAAACTAATTTAATAAATAATAAGTAGTTATAAGTTATAAATTAAATGTTAGACGTTAGAAGTTAGATGTTAGATGTTAAGTGTTAGATGTTATTGTGAGCCACCGGAGACTCGAACTCCGAACCGCCTCCTTAAGAGGGAGATGCTCTACCAGTTGAGCTAGTGGCCCAATTTATATTAAAATTTTATCATATGTTTTTTTATCCTAATCGAGAAAAGTTTTTAGAAGCAGTAAAAAATCAGCTTGAACCAAATATTTTTAAACATTCTTTGGCAGTTGAAGCTTGTATGAATGGAATTTATGATTATTTATTTCAGTCTGGTGATTTAGCTAGTTTTGAACCAAAAAAAGAGGAGTGGTTGCTTGCTGGACTAATTCATGACGTTGATTATAGCGATGAATTTAAACCATTTCATCCAAATAAAACTTTGGAGGTTTTAAAAAAATACAATTTAACAATTTCAGAAACTGTTCATAAAATTATCAAAGCTCATGTACCTAAAATTACTGGTTATTATCCAAAAAACAAAGCAGAATGGGCTTTATTTTGTTGTGATAGTTTGACTGGATTGATTGTTGCTGTTGCTTTGGTTTATCCATCAAAAAAATTAGCTGACGTTAAACTTTCATCAGTAATAAAACGTTTTTTAAAAGAGCCACGTTTTGCTTCTGGTACTAGGCGTGAAGATGTCAAAAAATGCGAGTTAAAAGAAGGTTTAAATATTCCTTTGGAAAAATTTATTGAGATTTGTTTAGAAGAGATGAAAAAAATATCTAAAGAAATAGGCTTATAAATTACAATTATATTTGATATATTTACACGCGACCGCGTCAAAATATATCAAGGCTGTTTAAATTTTTTTAATACCTTTTTAAGGTTTATTTTTTAAAGTTTATTTTCAAAATTTATTGGAGTATTCAACATATAGTCTTTCTTGATCTTCAGTTAGTTTTTGAAGTTGTTTTTCGATATTTTTCATTGCTTGTTGGACATGAGGTTTTTTACTTAATTCTAAAGTATTATTTAACTCTGCCCAGTGAGTTAAAAGTTGTTTTCTTCGAATATCTAAAGCTTTTCTAATGAGTGTCCATCGAATATGAACTGATAGAGTATACCATTCAGGAAAATTACTTAAATATTCAGGATCATATTCGCCCAAATTTACAGCGTCTTTTAAGGTAAAAGTGGGAGATTTTGTAAACGAAGGATTTGATTTTAGATTTTGTTCTTTTTCTTGATATTCAGACATAATATTATATATTATAATTATAATAATAAAAAAAAGAAAATAAAAATATGAATATAAAAAAACTTGTAAATTTTATTTTTGAACTTGGTCAACTTAAAAAAAATCCTCATCAAGGATGGAGTTTGATTGGTTTAGAAAAAGATGAATTGGTTGCTTCTCATGTTTTAAGATCAGCACAGATTGGTTATTTTTTAGCAAAAATGGAGGGTTATAAAAATTCATTTGAAATAGTTGTTTTTTTAGTTTTTCATGATATTGAAGAATGTCGGATTGGCGATTTTCATAAAGTAGCCAATCGTTATGTTAAATTTGATAAAGAGAAAATAATTGACGATCAGTTAAAAGATTTAATTGAATTTCAAGAAATTAAAGATTTTTGGAAACAAGTAGAAAATAAAAATACAACGGCTGGAAAAATAGCTAAAGATGCTGATTTACTTGAACAAGCGTTTACAGCTAAAGAGCTTATAGAAAAAGGTTATTATATGGCTCAAAATTGGATAAATAACGTAGAAAAAAATCTTAAAACAAAATCAGCAAAAAAACTTCTTCAAGAGATGAAAAAGATTTCCTCAAATGATTGGTGGCAAGAGTTAAAAAAAATATAGTTTTTTTATATTTTTAAAAACTCTTTAATTCCTCTTATTCCAAAAAGAATTAAACTTGAGAAGACAATAAGGATAAAAAATATATTCCAATTTAAAAGTTCTACTTTAAATATTTTTTGAAGTAATGGAATATAAAGAATAAAAGGTTGCAAAACAAAAGGAAAAAGAAAAGCACCGATAAATATTGGTTTGAAAAGAAGTTTATAGTTTGAAGCAATATGTCTATGAGAAAGAAAAAGATCAACTAAAATAAATTGTTGAATAAAAATAATAGCTGAAAAAACAGCGGTTGTGTTATTTTTTATAAAAAGAGAAAATCCAGCTAAAACCATTGTTAAAAAACCAACGGAAAAAATATAATGAAAATCAACTTTTTCTAAAATTGAAAGAGTTTTTTTTGGCGGTTTTTCAAGAATTTTTTTATCATCAGGTGCAAAAGCTAAAGATATTGCCGGCAGGCCGTCTGTTGCAATGTTAATATATAAAAGCTGAAGAGGAGTGGGGATTGGCAGATTTAAGGGCAAGGCAAAAAGAATATAAATAACTTCTCCTATATTGCAGGATAAAAGATATTTTATAGCATTTTTTATATGAACAAAAATATTTCTTCCTTGTTCAATTGCCTCAACAAGAGTAGCAAAATTATCGTCTGTAATAATAATATGAGCAGTATCCTTAGCTACATCAGTGCCGGTTTTTCCCATTGCTACGCCTACTTCTGCTTGTTTTAAGGCTAAAGCATCATTGACTCCATCTCCAGTAACAGCCACAACTTCGCCTAATTTTTGATAAAGTTTTACAATTCTGTATTTATCTTCAGGGTGTGTCCGGGCGAAGATTTTTACTTTTGGCAAAATTTCAAGTAGTTGTTCATCGGTGTATTCTCTAAGAGTTTTTCCATTTAAAATATCTTCTCCTTTTTTAACAATTCCACTCTCAATTCCAACAGCTTCAGCTGTTAATTCATTATCTCCAGTAATCATTACCACTTTTATTCCTGCTTTTTGAGCTTTAGAAACAGCTTCCTTTACTTCAACTCTAACAGGATCAGCAATACCAACAAAACCTAAAAAAATATGATTTGATTCAAGATTTTTATTTTTATTAATATCTGTATTTCTATATGAAAAAGCAATCATTCGAAGTCCATGTTGGGCAAATTTTTCAAACTCTTTTGAAATTTGTTCTTTTTTAACTGGTGTTAGTTTTTTTATTTCTTTTCCAACTTGATAAAAATTACAAATTTCTAAAATTGATTCTGGCGCTCCTTTTGAAAAAATAAATTTTTGAGTTTTTATAGTCATTCTTTTAGTAATAGATGAAAAAGGAATTTCTTCTTCAATCTGCCATTTTTTTCGTTCTTCTTCATAAAAAACACCATTTTGATGAGCCATAATTAGAAGTGCTCCTTCAGTTGTGTCGCCGACAACATCAAAATCTTTATTATCATCAACTTTTTTAACAAGAGAAGCAGTAGAGCAAAGAACACTATTTAATAAAATTAAAGAAAAAGGATGATTTGTTTCTGATGGAGGAGAGGAGATATCATATTCTTTTTCATCAACCCAAATTTTTTTTACTCTCATTTGATTAGTAGTTAATGTTCCAGTTTTATCAGTAGCAATAAGAGTTAGAGATCCCATTGTTTCAATAGCATTAAGTTTTCGAACAATGGTTTTTTTCTTGGCCATTCGTTCAACACCAATTGATAAAATAATTGTCATCACAGCCGGCAGTCCTTCAGGCACAGCAGCTACTGCTAAAGATATAGCAAAGATAAAACTTTCAAGAAGATTTTTTTCTTTGACAAAAGATAAAACAAAAACAATAATTGAGGCAATTATTCCAATAATGCCAATTTGTTTTGTAAAAACCTCAAGTTTTTCTTGAAGAGGGGTTTTGACTTCTTTAATGTTTTTTAAAGTTTTGGCGATTTTTCCAAATTTTGTATTTTCTCCAGTATAAGTTATTTTTATATATCCGCGTCCTCTGGAAATGATTGTGCCGGCGTATAGTTGATCGTTTTTGTTTTTTCCTATAGGCAAAGATTCACCAGTTAACATTGCTTCATTAACTTCAAGATTCATTGCCTCCAAAACTTCACCATCAGCTGGAACTTTTGATCCTTCCTCAAGATAAACAACGTCTTCTGGAACTAAATATCGGCTATCAATTTCTTGTTCTTTTCCGTCTCTTATCACTCTTACCATTGTTTGGGTCATTTTTTTAAGAGATTTAAGTGATTTTTCTGCTTGATATTCTTGATAAACACCAAAAAAAGCATTAAGAATAACAATTGCTAAAATAAAAAATCCATCTAAAGCCTCACCAACAAAAAAAGAAATAATTGCTGATACAAGAAGAAGAATTATCAAAAAATTATTAAATTGAGATAAAAAAGCTTTAATAAAAGTAAATTTTTTTTCTTCTTTGATTTCGTTTAGTCCATGTATTTTTAAAAGTTTTTCCGCCTCAATTGAAGATAGTCCTTTTATTTTCTTATCCATAAAACTTATTTTAAATAATAAATTTTAATTAGTAAATAGGAAAGTTTTAAAAAAATGATAAAATTATAAAATGAATTTTTTTGATCATTTTAAAAAATTTTTATTATTGCAAAATTTAGATGGTTTTTTAGTTTCTAATTTTTATAATATTTTTTATATTTCTGGTTTTAGAGGATTAGCTCCTGATGAAAGAGAATCTTGGGTTTTGATTTTAAAAGATGAAATTTTTTTATTTACAGATAAAAGATATGAAGGGAAAATAATTAAAAATAAAAGTATTAAAAAAATTATTTATGAAGATGGAAAAAATATTTTTGATTATTTAAAAAATATTGTTTTAGAAAAAAATATCAAAAGAGTTGGTTTTGAGGCAGAAGATTTGAAATTTGGCGAATATAATAATTTTATTTCTAATTTAAAAATTGATTTTGTTCCTTATTATTTTTTGATAAAAAAATATCGGGCAAAAAAAACAGAGGAGGAAATAGAATTGATTCAAAAAGCATGCCAAATAGCTAATGAATGTTTAACTGAGGTCAAAAAGAATATTAAACCAGGAATAACAGAAAAAGAAATTGCTTTTAAAATAGAGTTTTATCTTAAAAACAAAGGATTGGACTTGGCTTTTTATCCAATTGTTGCTGTTGATGAAAACTCAAGCATTCCTCATTATGACACAAAAGATGGAAATGGAATAATTAAAAACAATTCTGTTGTTCTTATTGATTTTGGAGTTAAATACCAAAATTATAATAGCGATATTACGCGGATGTTTTTTATTAATCCAGACAGTGAAAAAATTAATGTTTATCAAAAATTATTAAATATTTATGAAAAAATAATTAAGTTTTTTATTGATTTTAAGCCTCAAAGTTATAAAGAGGTTGATTTATACAGTCGTGAATTATTTAAAAAAAATTCTTTGCCTTTTACTCCTCATTCATTAGGTCATGGAGTTGGTCTTGAAATTCATGAATATCCAAAATTATCATTTTTATCAGAAGATAAAGTTGAAAATAATCATGTTTTTACTATTGAGCCGGGTGTTTATTTTACTTCTAAATGGGGAGCAAGAATTGAAGACACGGTTTTTTATGAAAATAATAATATTAAATTATTAACAAGTTTTGGTAAAGATACTTTTATTAAAATATGAACAATAATTCGCCAGAAAAAAATTTTTTTACAATAACAAGAATGAGTAATTTAAGAGATATTTTATTTTCAGAACTAAAAGATCCAGATTATTACCTAAAACAAATTGTAAGATTTTTTGGGAAAGATTTTTTTATAAAATTATTAGAAAAAACATCAATAATTAAACAAGGTGGTTTATTAATAATTCACGATAAGGGTCAATATTCAAAAAAAACAAGATTTGATATTGAGAAATTTTTAATTGAGGTAGATAAAAATCCACAAGGAGATACGTCAATTGATCCAACAAAGAATAAACTGAGATCTAAACAATTAAGAGCAGTTAATGTTTTTGATTTTAAAAAAGATAAAAGAGTTGTGGTTAAATCAACTGGAATAATTAATGATTTTAAAGCTAAAGATAGAGAAGATTTAACAGCTCAATTTTTTGTTTTAAGGGGGCTTAGTGATGTTTTTTTAGAAAGAGATAAGTCATTAAAAGATTCGTGGTTTGATTTTCTTAGACCTGTTGAAGTATATGGTGTTATTTCAGAAAGATTAGCCGATAATAAAATAAAACAACATTTAATAATGGAATATGGGGGTAGTTTAAGATTAAGTGATAATGATCATTATTTTGATCCGGAAATTCATATAGAATTAGTTGATTTTATAAAATCAACTTTAGGTTGTGGTTTTAACCCAAAAGTTAGAAATATTGATGGAAAAACAATGTGGTCTCTTAAAAATTTAACTGAGGCTTTAGAAAGAAGATACGGTGTATTAATTAATACTTTAAGAAGTAGAAATATAATTTGGGAAGAGATAGATGGAAAGAAAAAATATAGAATAATAGATTTAAAACCTCAATATTTAGGTGAAAAAGATAATTAAATCTTTAATCTTCAAAAGATTTTTTGTCGTTTGCTGGTTCGAGGTGGCTTTCAATTTCAATATTTTTTATTTTTTCTTTGATTTCTTTTTCTATTTTATAGACTAAATCATGAGATTTTTTGATTGACCAGCGATTGGGAAAAAGAATATGAAAGTTTAAAAATTTTTTTTGGGCAGATTGGCGGGATCTAAGAGAATGAAATTTTATTCCATTTTTTTCATATTTTTTAAAAATCTTTTTAATCTTTTCAATATCTTTTTTTTCAAAAGCTTCATCTAAAAATCCTGATCCAGATTTTTTGATTAAATTTAAACCAGTAAAAAATATATTTAAGGCAACAAAAATAGCAATTAAAGGATCAAGAATTAAAATATTGGTAATTTTTATTAAAAAAACAGCCATTATCACTCCAGCTGAAGTATAGACATCAGTCATCAGATGTTTTCCATCAGCCTCTAAAGTAATGGAATTATTTTTTTGTCCTGTTGATATAAGTTTTCTAGCAGCTAAAAAATTGATTAATGACGCCAAAAAAGAAACAAAAAGACCAAGAGAGATATTTTCAAGTTTTTGAGGATAAATAATTCTTTCAATTGATGAAAAAATAATTGAAAAAGAAGCAATAAAAATTAGGATTCCTTCAAAAAGACTGGAAAAATATTCAGCTTTGCTGTGGCCGTAAGGATGCGAAGTATCTTTTGGTTTTTCAGCCAGTTTTATCATTAAATAAGCAAAAAATGCACTTAATAAATTAATAAAAGACTCTATTGCATCAGACAAAAAACCAATTGAGCGAGTTAAAAAATAAGCAATAAGTTTAAGAGAGATAACAACAATTGAGGCAAAGATTGATAGATAAGTATATTTAATTAGCGATTTTTTCATTTTAAAAATGGGTGATCGACGGGATTTGAACCCGCAACATACAGCTCCACAGGCTGTCGCTCTACCGTTGAGCTACGATCACCAATGATTTATATTATACCTATAAAATGATTTAATTTACAATTTAATAAATAAAGATAAAAATTTCTGTTTTTTGCGAGATTGATAAGGTAATTTAATATAAATATAAAAAATAATGAAAAATTAAATTATTTTAGAGATTAAATAATTTTGTTTTATTTTTTCAGTTTTTACATTAATTATTTGTCCTGGAGCTAGATTTTTATTTGAAATAACAAGACTTGGGAGTTGATTATCTAAAAGACCTTCATAATAATCATTAATTTTTTTGTTTAAAACTAAAAAACTTGATTTTCTACCTAAATTTTTTTCCAAAAACTGAAGATATTTTTTTTCTGATAATTTTCTTAAAATTTGAGAGCGGATTTTTTTTGTTTTTTCATCAGGTTCCTTGATTTTTTTAGACAAAAAATAGGCAGCGGTATTTTTTCTTTTTGAAAATCGAAAAACATGAAAACGGGAAAAAGGAGATTTTTCTAAAAACTGATAAGTTTCTTTAAATTCTTTATCAGTTTCTGCCAAAAAACCAACAATAACATCAGTTGCCAAAAATAAGTAAGGATTTATTTTTTTTAAACTGTTTAATTTTTCTAAAATTTCTTGAGACTCATATCCGCGCTTCATTAAATGCAAAATTGTATTTGAGCCCGATTGAATTGGAATATGGAAGAAATTGACAAGCCGATTAGTTGTTAAAATTTTTTGATAAAAATTAATAAATTGGAGGGTTATTGACCAGGGATGAATTGAGCCAAAGCTAATTCGGGGAACTGATGTTTTTTTGATTATTTCATCAATTAAATTAATTAAATTTTCTTTAGTATCATATCCAAAAGCTTCAGTGTTTATCGCAGTTAAGATAATTTCTGAGATATTTTGCTGATTATTTTTAATGTAATCAATAATTTCTTTTATTTTAAATGATTTTGGTAGTCCGCGAAGATAGGGGACAATGCAAAAAGAACAAAATCTTTGACAGCCGTCTTGAATTTTGATCATCATTCTGCCTGATGTTAAAAATTTACTTGAAATTATTTGCTTGTTAATTTTTTTTCCAAAACTGTTTTTATTATTTAAATCAAATCTTGATTTAATTATTTTTGTTAAAAATTGTTTATTGGCGTTATCAATTATTAGATCAACTGGAATTTCTTGATATAAATTATTTTTTAGCCAATAAGTAGCAGAACAGCCGGTAATAATAATTTTTGTTTTTGGGAGTTTTTTTTTGATTTGATAGATTAAATTTCTTGCTTCTCTTTCAGCTTTATGAGTGACAGCGCAAGTATTGATGATATAGATATCTGGATTTTTTTCGTTAAATTCAAATCCTTGATTGATCATTTCTTTGTCAAGAGCTTCTTTTTCAGCTTCATTGACTCGGCAACCAAAAGCGAATGAGTAAAATTTCATAGTATTCATTATTATAATATTTGTTTTGTTAATTTTATTTAGGAAAAATATTATATAATTATTTTTATATTTTGACTGCTTAGCTCAGCGGCTAGAGCGTCTGACTTACATTCAGAAGGTCGGGGGTTCAAATCCCTCAGCAGTCACTTTTATTTTTAAAAATTTTAAAATTATTTTTAAAATTTATAATGATTTTTAAAAAAATTATTCTTTCATTTTTTTACTTTTTTATAGCTTATTTTTTTTCTTTGATTTTAAAAAAAATTTTAAAAACTGCTATTTTTGGAGTAGAAAAAACAAAAAATGAAAAACTTGTAAAAAAATCACAGACGTTAAAATCTTTTATTGACAGCATTATTTATGTCTTTGTTTATTTTGGGGCAACATATTACATTTTGTCTTTATGGGAAATAAATATTACTCCTTTTTTGACTAGTGCTGGAATAATTGGCTTGGCGTTTTCGTTTGGCGCCCAATCTTTGGCAAAAGATATAATAAGCGGTTTTTTTATTATTTTTGATGATCAGTTTGAGGTAGGCGATTATGTTAAGATTGGTTCTCTTGAGGGAAAAGTAAAAAAAATCACTCTTCGCCAGACTATTTTAAAAGATGAAGAAGGCAATATAATCATTATTCCAAATTCTCAGATTAATTCAGTTGTAAAAATAAAAAAAACATCTAACAACTAACATCTAACGTCTAACTTCTAACATCTAACATTTAACATATAACGTATAACTTGTAATTTATAACGTATAAAACATCAAATATTAATTTCTAATTTTCAATTTCTATTAAATTTTAAATAAAAATTAAAAATTAATTTATTAAAAATTAGTTTGCGTATTTTATTTTTAGTTTTGAGTTTTGAGATTTGAGTTTTGAGTTATTTTTGTCATTCCCGCTTTCTTTTCTTGTTATTCCCGTTTTTTCCTCTGTCATTCCCGCGAAGGCGGGAATCTTTGTTGAGAACCAAAATATCAAATAACAAATTATAAATTTTAAAGATTAAAGATTAAACTTTTTTATTTTCTTTGAGATTTAAAATTGTTTTTTATATATTCCACCTCCGAGGTGTCAATATCAATATTAAAAGAAGATTTGATTTTGGTGGTAGATAATAAAAGTTAAGAAATTAAAAAAGTTTTTATGGATTTTTTGGTTGTTCGGCTGGTTGATGAGTTTTAGCTACAGGTTTAGGAGTTAAGCTTTGTTGATATTTTAAGACAAAATGATCTTTAAATTTTGGATGAGGCTCAATTCTTCCGTTAATTTTTTCATATTCTAAAGTTCGAGAAATTGGTTTTTTGGTTGTTGCATTAATAACTTCTAAAGTAACTCTTCCGTCGGTGTGAAGATATCTTTTATCAATTAAATCTGGAAGGCGTTTTCCATAATTATCAACCTTATTCCTATTATTTATGATTGTTTCAAAAACTCCTTGTATTCCTGTTTTTTTTACAGTTTCTTCATCATATGGTTTCCACAGCCCAAACTGAATTGTAACATCTATATATTTCGGTGTAGAAGTTTCAGATTGTGTTGATGTGCCTTCTTCTACCATATTTTTTCATTTTACTTCTTCTTCTTCTTCTTCTTGTCAAGAGGATGTATAAGTCGACTACATAGATAACACTTCCCAGTTAATCTTTTGTTTGTCTCTAATAAATCAGCTTCAGTTAACAATGATTTAAAATACTTATCAGTTTCCATAAACTCATCTTTAATTGTGCGGTTAAACTTCTCATTAACAGAGTTATCTTTTTGAGTT
>JAOAFI010000034.1 GCA_026416375.1 Patescibacteria group bacterium
TTTCCAGATTGGACGCAAATATTAGATCTAACTAAATCTGAAGATGAGTTGTTAAAAAATATGCATCATAAAACAAGATATAATATCCGTTTAGCTCAAAAAAAAGGAGTGATTGTCAAAGAAATGTCTAATGATGAAGGTTTTAAAATATTTGCAAAACTTTATTTTGATACCTGTCGCCGGCAAAAATATTTTGGCCATGATTTAAAATATCACAAAATTGTCTGGAAAAATCTAAAAGAAAAAATTGCTCATATTTTAATTGCTTATTATAACAGCGAACCTTTAGCTGCTTACCAAATATGGATATATAAAGATACTGCTTTTTATGTTTATGGCGGAACCTCAGAAAAATATAGAAATCTTATGGGAGCAAATTTATTAATGTGGGAAGCAATAAAATTTTCAAAAAATAAAGGCGCAAAAATTTTTGACATGTGGGGATCATTGCCTCCTAATTATAATTTAAATCATCCTTGGAGCGGATTTACTCGTTTTAAACAAGGCTACGGAACAAAATTTGTTGAGATGGTAGGCAGTTATGATTTAATAATAAACAAACCTTTGTATTATGTTTATAATTTTTTATTTTTTTTAAGAAATCTTTATTTAAAAATAAAATTTTTCTTTTATTAAATTTTCAACTTTTATTCTTTTTAAAAGCAACTTTCAAGACTTCATCCATATGAGATACAAATACAAAATTTAAATCATCCAAAACATATTGAGGTATATCTTCTAAATCTTTTTTATTGTCTTTTGGAAGAATAATGGTTTTTATCCCAGCCCGATGGGCAGCAATAACTTTTTCCTTAACTCCGCCAATTTCCAAAGCCCGGCCTCTTAAAGTAATTTCACCTGTCATTGCTACAGTTCTATTAGTTGGAGTTTTTGTTAAGGCTGATAACATAGCTGTAGCAATTGCCAATCCAGCTGACGGCCCATCTTTTGGAACCGCTCCTTCAGGTACATGAACATGAATATCAATTTTTTGAAAAAATTTTTCTTCAAGATTAAATTTTTTATATCTGGCTCTAATATACGATAAAGCTGCCTGGCAAGATTCTTTCATTACATCACCCAAATGACCTGTTAATGTTAAAGTTCCTTTTCCTGGCATTACTGCCACTTCAATAAATAAAATATCTCCTCCAGCCTGAGTCCACGCTAAACCAGTTGAAATACCAATAGTATCTTTTTCCTCAATCATTTGAGAAGAATATTTATAAGGACCTAAAAATTTACTCAAATCGCTAATTCCAACAATTTTTTTATTATATTTTTTCTCAACAATATCACGAGCTACTTTTCTCATTATTGTTCCAATCTGTCTTTCAAGCTCTCTAACTCCTGCTTCCCTTGTATATCTTCTGATTAAGGTCTTTAATCCGATATTAGTAATTTTTAATTCTTTATTTGATAAACTATTTACATCAAGCTGTTTTTTTATTAAATAATTTTTAGCAATGTTAAATTTTTCATCTTCAGTGTATCCTGGAAAATGAATGATCTCAAGCCTGTCTAAAAGAGCTGGCGGAATAGTATCTAAAATATTAGCAGTAGTAATAAAAAAAACATTTGATAAATCAAAAGGTACTTCTAAATAATGATCAGAAAAAGAATGGTTTTGTTCAGGATCAAGAGCTTCAAGAAGAGCCGCTGATGGATCGCCACGATAATCACGGCCTACCTTATCTATCTCATCAAGCATAAAAACTGGGTTTTTTGTTCCTGCCTGTTTTATTCCTTGAATAATTCTTCCTGGCATTGCGCCAACATAAGTTCTTCTATGACCTCTAATTTCTGCTTCATCTCTTATTCCTCCTAAAGACATCTTGACAAATTTTCTTCCCAAAGCATTAGCAATTGATCTTCCTAGAGATGTTTTTCCAACTCCTGGAGGACCAACAAAACAAATAATTGTCGGTTGTTTGCTTTTTTCATTTTTCTTAATTTTTCTAAGTTCCAATACTGCCAAATATTCTAAAATTCTTTCTTTTACTTTTTTCAATCCATAATGCTCTTTATTTAATGTTTCTTCTGCTTTTTTAATATCAATATCATTTAATGAAGAAACTGACCAAGGAAGTTCAACCAGCCAGTCTAAATAAGTTCTAATATATGAAGTTTCTGGATTAAACTGTGACATCTGGCGAAGTCTTTTTAACTCTTTCATCGCTTTTTTTTCAACCTCTTCCGGCATTTTTGCTTTTTTTATTTTCTGTTCATATTCTCTAATTTCCTTTTGATCATCTCTTTCTCCTAATTCTTCTTCAATTGTTCTCATTTTTTCTCTTAAAATATTCTCTTTAATTCCTTGTTCAAATTTTTTTTGAGTTTTAGAAGATAAAATATGCTCAATTTCAAGTATTTTTAGTTCTTTATTCATATATTCAATTTCTTTTTTTAATCTTGATTTTAAATCATTTTCTTCAAGAAGTTTTTGTCTTTCATGGGGCTTTATATCAAGAACAACAGCCATTTGATTACTAAAATTATAAGGATTATTTATATTTAAAATATTCATTAGAAAAACAAAGTCAACTGCTTTTCCTAAATTAATCGCTTCTTTTATTTTAGAAGATAAAAATTTTACCATTGCTTCAACTTCTTCATCTATTTTTAGATTATCTTTTATAATTTCAAATTTTCCTTCAAAAAAATCTTTATCTTGAGTAAACTCAATAAGTTTAACTTTTTCTAACCCTTTAACTAAAGCATTAATTTCTCCTTTTTCTCCAATTGTTGTTTTTTCAATTGAAACTAAAACTCCAATATTATAAAGTTCTTCTTTTTTAGGATCTTCTTTTTGCGGATTTTTTTGAAGAAGAAGAACTGCTTTTTTATCTTTTTTTAAAGCTTGATTTATAGCATTAGTACTTTTTAAACGACCAAAAATAAGAACATTTTCTGTTCCTGGAAAAACAACTGAATCTCTAACAGCTGATATTGGATAAATAGATTGTTCTGATGCTCCAATTAAAAATGACATATTATTTAGCAGTATAACATATTAATTGCTAATTGTCAAGTCTTATTTCTATAGGATAATCCTATAGTTTATTTAGATTGTTTTATTAATCTAAATATAAAATTTTGTTCAATTTTTAATATCAATTTTATTTAAAATAATTTATAATATCTTCTATTTTATCAAATTTATTTTTATTTATTAAAGATATATCATCAAACAATTGAGAAATCTGTTGATGATAAGCTAATCTTTCTGATTGATAAATAATTCCTAATGGAAATTTTTCTTGATTTGCTTCAAGAGATTTTTTTAAAGCTTCATTAAAATTTTCTTTTTCATATTTTTCATCAAGTTTATATATTCTTTTTAAATAATACTCGTAAGTATTTATCTTATTAAAAGTAACACAAGGCTGTAAAACATTTACTAAAGAAAAACCTTTATGAGAAATAGCTTTTTTTATTGTATTTGTTAAATGAATCAAATCTCCTGCAAATGACTGAGCAATAAAGCTTGCTCCTTGAGTCAAAGCTAAAGCTAATGGATTAATTGGGGCTTCAATAAGCCCTAAAGGTGTTGATTTTGACTTAAATCCTTTAGGAGATGTTGGCGCTGATTGACCGGTTGTCAATCCATATACACGATTATCATGAACTAAAACTTTAATATCATGATTGCCCCGGCAAGCATGAATTAAATGATTACCTCCTTCGCCATAACAATCTCCATCACCAACAACAGCAATCACCGGCATTTTATGATTTGCTAATTTTGCTCCAATTGCATTTGGAATAGCCCTTCCATGAAGAGAGTGAATTGCATAAGCATTAACAAAATCATTCATATTTCCGCTGCAGCCAATTCCAAAGACAATAACCACTTGATCAGGAGAATAACCAAGCTCAACTAATGCTTTTTTTAAAGCCACTCCTATTCCCCAATTGCCACATCCTGGACACCAAGTTGGATTGTATCCTGAAAAATCTTGAATGTTTGACATATTTATTAATTAAATTTTAAAATAATATCATCTAAATTTATCGGTCTTCCATCATATCTTAAAATCTTTTCTTCAATTTCAACTCCTGTTTCCATTGATAATAATTTTCCAAATTGAGCCCATGAGTTATTCTCAACTAAAATATATCTTTTTTTCTCTAAAAACAATTTTTTTATCTTTTCTTTATCTAAAGGATAAACATAATTAAAATGATAAAAACCTGTTTTTATGTCTTTTTTTTCTAAATAATTTTGAGCCTCTAAAATAATTCCTTTTGTTGATCCCCAAGAAACAAAAATAATCTGAGCATCTTTATCACCATAAATATTTGGCATTTGAAAATCTTGTTTTAAATAAGTAATCCATTTTCTATTTCTTTTATCAACCTGATCAATTCTTGGTTTTGAATCTTCTGTTGTATGTCCATCTTCTAAATGCTCATATGAGTTTGCCTGATAAAAATAGCCAGGTATACCCGGCAACAATCTTTCCGAGATTCCATCCTCAGTAATCTTATATCTTTTATAATTTAAAATTTTAAACTCCTGATTTTCTTGAGGTTTTTCTGTTAATAATTTGCCTCTATTAATTTTGTATTTATTAATAATTTCATCAATAAGTTTTTTGTCAATACTTCGATGGCCTTCTGATAAATACATATCAGATAAAATAATTACTGGAGTTTGATAAATATCAGCCAAATTAAAAGCTTTTAATGTCAGATCAATCATTTCTTTTTGATCTCCAGGCGCTAAAACAATCTTTGGAAACTCTCCATGACCAGCAAAACAAGCAAATAATAAATCTCCTTGTTCTGTCCAAGTCGGCATGCCAGTTGCCGGACCAGGCCGAGAAGCTAAAAAAACAACAATTGGAATCTCAGCAATACCGGCAAAAGAAAGGCTTTCAACCATCAAAGCAAATCCGCCTCCTGATGTGCCAACTGCTGATCTGGCTCCAGCAAAAGAAGCACCTAAAGCTGTATTGATAACTGATATTTCATCTTCAGCATGACGAACAATCATATTAGTTTTATCTTGCCAAGAAGCAAGATTTGTTAAAACAGATGATGAAGGAGTCATAGGATAAGCGCAATAAAATCGGCAGTCAGCAATAACTGATCCAAGAGAAAAAGCATCGTTGCCTGAGACAACAATTTTTTCTTGTTTATCTTTTTTTTCAATTAAATAATTTTTTATTAAAGAAAAATAATTGTTTTTTATCTGCTCATATCCTTTTTGAGCAAAGCTTTGATTAAAAGAGACAATGATTTCTCCTTTTTTTAAAAATTGTTCTTTTATCAGTTCATTTAAAACTTTAATATCAGCACCCAAAAGAGCTAAAATTCCTCCCAAGGCAATTGTATTTTTCATAATTGCCTGGCCTTTTAATTCTTGAATTATTTTTTTAAAAGGAAGATTAACCTTTATAAAATTTTCTTCAAAATCAAAATCTTCTTTATCATAAACAACAATACTTTCTTTATGAAGAAGATGTTTTTGTTTTAAAAAAGTATCTTTATTAAGACAGATTAAATAATCAATTTCCTTTTTTAAAGCATTATTTTTTTCATCAGAAACTGTTATTTCATAAGCATTATGACCTCCGCGAACCAAAGAAGGATATTCAACATAATCAATTACTTCATATCCTAATCTTGAAGCAATTTTTGAAAAAAGAAGACCAGTTGTCATTATTCCAAAACCAGCTTCTCCGCCTATTTTTACAGAAAAAATCATATGTTTTTATTTTGGAAAAATTCTATTGCCTAATTCATCTTCAATAATAATTGCTGATACTGGACAAGCTTTAGCTGCTTCAATAATGGTTTCGATTTTTTCGCTATCAGCGGTTTTTAAAATCACTGCTTTTGCCTCGTTATCCAAAGCAAAAGTTTTTTCTGATACAGCAATACAAGTGGCAGCACCAATACATAAAGATCTATCAACATAAATAGTATAGCCTTTAGTTTTGACTGGTCCTGATGGTTTTTTTGGATCAAATAAATTTTGATTGTCCATTTAAAAAACTAAACTTTTAATTTTGAAATCGCCTCGCCAACAAGAACTGCGCATTTTATTCTATTAACCCCAAGATTAATTCCCAACATCTTAATAATAAAATCTTTATTGATTTTTTTCAATTGAGAAATACTTTTTCCTTTTAAATAATCCGTAATAAGAGAGGCTGATGCTATTGATATTGCGCATCCAACCCCAGAAAATTTTATATCTTTAACTTTTTTATTTTCAACTAAAATAAATATTTTTAATTTATCTCCGCAGACAGAATTTGATGCCTCAGAAACTGATGTTGGATTTTTAATTTCGCCAAAATTCCGGGGATTTTGATAATGATCTAAAATAATTTCTGTATAAATATTCATTTTTTTAATATTTGATAAACCTTTTTTAAACCAATAATTAATTTTTCAATATCTTCTTCATTATTATAAACATAAAAACTGGCTCTAACAGTTGATAATATTCCAAGCCTTTGATGAAGAGGCATCGCGCAATGATGACCAGCTCGAACAGCAATATTTTCATTATCTAAAATTGAAGCAATATCATGAGAATGAAAATTATCAAAAGTAAAAGATATAATCCCTCCTCTATCTTCAATATTTTTTGGGCCAAAAATCTTTATCTTACCAGAAAACTCTTCTAAAAGTCTTTTTATTGTTTTTTGAGTTAAATTTTTTTCATGATTTTTAATATTTTCCAAGCCAATTTTTTCTAAATATTTAACTGCTTCAGATAAACCAATTACTTCTGCAATTGAAGGAGTTCCAGCCTCAAATTTGTAAGGCGTTCTTTTAAAAGTAGTTTTTTCAATTGTTACTTCTTCAATCATTTCTCCTCCATATAAAAATGGAAACATTTCAGTTAATAATTCTTCTTTTCCCCATAAAATTCCAACTCCTGTTGGCCCCATCATTTTATGAGAAGAAAAAACAATAAAATCAGCATCCAAATCTTTAACATCAACTTTTATATGAGGAACTGCTTGAGCTGAATCAATAATAATAATAATCTTTGGATTAATTTTTCTAGCTGATTTGATGATTTTTTTTATTTGATTGATTGTTCCCAAAACATTTGAGATATAAGTTAAAGCCAAAATTTTGGTCTTTTTTGTTATTATCTCATATAAATTAATTTTTCTTGATTTTTTATCTTTGATTCTTAAATATCCCTCCTCATCAATATCAATAATTTTTAAAACAGCACCAATCTCGCTTGATAATACCTGCCAAGGAACAAAATTGGCATGATGCTCCATAATTGAAACAATTATTTCATCATTCTTTTCAATAATTTTTCTGCCTAAACTATAAGCAATTAAATTTATTGATTCAGTAGTATTGCGGGTAAAAATAACTTCTTGTTTTTTAGCATTAATAAAATCAGCAATTATCTCTCTTGTTTTTTCATATTCCTCAGTTGCTTTTTCAGAAATTTTATAAACTCCTCTAAAAATATTAGCGTTATAAGAAGAATAATATTCGATTAATTTATCAATTACTGATTGGGGTTTTAAAGATGTTGCAGTTGAATCAAGATAAATAAGATTGGGATTTTTTTTAAAAATCGGAAAATCTGATTTTATTTTTAAAAAATCAATCATAATAAAATTAAATTATAACTAAATTTAAAAGCAGTTTTTTTAAGAATTTTCTTTAATTGTCAATTTTTCTTTTATTTCCTTTATAAATCCTTCAATCAAAAGTTTTTCAGCTTTATTCTCTTCAATTCCTCTTGTTTTTAAATAAAAAATTTCCTCTTCATTTAAAAAACCAGTGGTTGATCCATGAGTGCAAAAAACATCATTGGCTAAAATCTCAAGATTAGGATTAGACTCAACTTTTGCTTTTTCTGACATTAATAAATTTTGATTTTTTTGATATGCATGAGATTTTTGAGCCTTTTTTTCAATTCTGATAAGACCATCATAAATAAAATGAGATTTGTCATAAAAAACTCCTTTTATCAAAAGATTTGACTTTGAATTTGGAGCTTTATGGTGCTGAACTGTTTTTATTTTAAATTTATTGTTATTTTTTCCAATATAAAGACCATAAATATTAACATTTACTTCTTCTTGAACCAGTTCAATTTTTAATTCACCAGAATAATTTTCAAAATAAACTAAATAATCACCTTTTTTATCAAAAACTAAATGATAATTTTGATTGTTTTTTAGTTTAATGATTTTTTCTTTTATATTATTAATTTTCATATTAAATTTTAAATAAAACTAACCGACTGATCCTGACATTTCAAGATTAATAAGCCGATTAAGTTCAATTGTATATTCAAGTGGTATTTCTTTTGCTACTGGCTCAATGAATCCATTTACCAGAAGTCCTTCAGCATCAGATTTTTTAATACCGCGCGACTGAAGATAAAAAAGTTTTTCTTCACCAATTTTTTCAACAGTTGCTTCATGTTGAATATGAGTTTTTTTGTTTTCAATTTTCATTGTCGGATAAGTATCAGAGCGCGAATCTTCATCCAAAATCAAAGCATCACAGCTAACATATGAAGAAGATTTGCTAGCATTAGGGGAAACATGAACCAATCCTCGATAAGAAGTCCTGCCTCCTCTGCCAGCTATTGATTTTGAAACAATTCTTGATGAAGTCTCAGAAGCTAGATGAATCATTTTAGCACCAGCATCCTGAAGCTGATTTTCTGAAGCATAGGCAATCGATAAAACCTCTCCTTTAGCTTTTCTTCCGGTCAAAATACACGACGGGTATTTCATGGTGATTTTACTGCCAAGATTACAATCTATCCATTCCATTGTTGCTTCTTCCTCAACTTTTGCTCTTTTTGTCACTAGATTATAGACATTTTTGCTCCAATTTTGAACTGTTGTGTATCTTACTCTGGCTCCTTTTTTAACAATTATTTCAACAACTGCTGAATGAAGAGAATCAGTAGTGTAAATTGGAGCTGTGCAGTTGTGAACAGCAAATCCTTTTACTAAATAAGAATTATTGCCGTCAACCTCAATATTAAAAACCGGAATTTCAACTTTTTTCTTTTTTAATGATTTAATTGGAACAATATAATAATTCCCTGTTTCTCTTACCTCTGACCATTTTTTCGGCATAGTAAATCTTATAATATATTGGTTTTTTCTTTTTATTTCTCGGTTTAATATCTTATCTTTTCCACCTTTTCGAAAACCAATGCTGGCAAAAATGCCAATTTTATTAAGAATTAATTGAATACTAAAGGCAAGATTTTTTGAAGCAGTATTAATTCGATAAAGATGGCTTGTTTTGTTTTTTATTGATAAATTCCCATCGCCTTTAAAATAAGACCAAAATAACTTTTCTAATTTTTCTTTTTTTTGAAAAATTATTTCTTGACTAATAAATTTTTCACTTGAATATTTTCCGCAATTTTTAATCAAAATATCAAAAAGATATTTTGAATAAATAGATATTTTTGCTTCATTTTTTTTATCATCAATAAATAAATTAGGTTTTTTTTCAGTTATTTTTTCTATCAATTCAATTACTCTGCAATAATTTTCTTTTTCTTTTTTTGAAAAAGAAAAAGAAACAATATATTGTTTTAATTTTTGATGATAAAAAGCGCTTCCTTCAGCTAAATAAAAACCAAAAAGCTCCATTAATTCATCAGAAAAAATATCTTTTTTTTCAATAATTTGGTCTTTGATTTTAGGAAAAATAATAAAATCGCCTTTTTCTAAATTTTCTATTTCAATATATTCAGGCTTTGTCTGAATTAATTTTTCAGTATTAACTTCCTCAAGCCAATTAAATCTTTTTTTCCTTTTAACTAATACCTTTTTTCTTTTAATTGCTAAAACTGGATGTTCTTTTGTCAAGTAAAATTTATTTTCTGGAGATAAAGGAATAACTTCGTATAAATAATCAAAATAATTTCTTGTCATTGTTGATTTTACTTTTGATAAATAACCAGAAGAAGTATAGACAAAATCACCAGGTTTAATAGCTTCAATATTTTTATATCCTTCAGATGTTAAAATCATTTGGCCGGCTGGAAGACATCCTTCCAAATAATGAACATAGCTTCCTTCCTCAGCAATTATCAAAGTTCTCTCAAACTGGCCAAAATTTTGAGCATTAATTCTAAAATAAGCCTGAAGCGGAAGAGAGACTTTGACTCCAGAGGGAACATAGACAAATGATCCGCCCGACCAGACAGCACTGTTTAAAGAAGCAAATTTATTATCATATAAAGAAACAACTGTGCCAAAATATTTTTTGACAATCTCAGGATAATCTCTTAATCCCGTATCCATATCAACAAAAATTACTCCTTGTCTAGCTAATTCTTTTTGAATGTTTTTATAGACTACTTCTGATTCATATTGAGCTGAAACACCAGCTAAAAATTTTTTTTCTGCTTCAGGAACGCCAATTTTATCATAAGTTTCTTTTATTTCTTTTGGCAGATCCTGCCAAGATTTTTTTTGATCTTTAAGCGGTTTAATATAATAATATATATCGTCAAAATTTATGCTTGATAAATCTGCTCCCCATAAAGGAAGAGATCTTTTTTTAAAAGCTTGATATGCTTGAAGTCTAAATTTTGTCATCCATATCGGCTCTTTTTTTAAAAAAGATATTTCTTTGACAATCTCTTCATCTAGGCCTTTTCTTGCTTTAAAAACATAATTTTCAGGCATTGAAAAACCATAACGATAATCAAATTGAAGATTTTTATCATCATTCATAAAAAATTAAAAAAAACTAATATTAAATTTCCTAACTTGTTTTACCATATCCTTTATCTTCTATTTCTTTTACCAATTCTTTTGTGCCTTCTTTTTGTATTTTGCCGTCAATTATCACCAAAACTTTATCAGGATTTATGTATTTTAAAATTCTTGAATAATGAGTAATCAAAACAATAGTTTTTTCTTTTTTAAATTCATCCAGAAATCTACCGATTGAGCGCAAAGCATCAACATCAACACCAGTATCAACCTCATCTAAGATTAAAAATTTTGGATTAATTATTGCTGCCTGAAGCATCTCAAGTTTTTTCTTTTCTCCTCCTGAGGCGCCGTCGTTTAATGATCTTTCAATTAATTCTTTTTTGATATTGAGTTTTTTGGCAAAAATTTCAATCTCCTTTTTTATTTTTAAGGGATCTTTTGTTCCTGAAAGAGCTAATCTCAAAAGCTGAAAAACATTAACTCCGTTTAAAGAAAGAGGCGTCTGAAAGGATAAAAATATTCCTTTTTTTGCTCTTTTATCAGAAGATAAATCAGTGATATCTTGTTTTTCAAAATATATTTTTGATTTTTCATCCAGTTCATATCCTGGATGGCCAGAGATAGCATAAGCAAATGTTGATTTTCCTGATCCATTTGGACCCATAAGACAATAAACTTTGTTTTTTTCAAAAGCATAATTGATATTTTTTAAAATTATTTTTTCTCCTGCTTTAACAGTAAAATTTTTTAAAGTTATCATATATTTTTAGATAATCTCTGCTAATTTATAATTTTTAATATTATCAATAACTATTTTGTTTAATTTGTTTTTAAAAAAATCCTTGTGTTGGCAAGATTTTTCATAAGGACAATGATAATCATTTTTTGAACAGCTAGTAAAAAATAGATTTTTTTCAAATATCTTTAAATAATCATAAAGAGTGATTTTTTTTACTTTTTCAGTTATTTTATATCCGCCTGTTTTTCCTTCAAAACTTTCAACTAAATTGTTTTTTTTAAGATAAGAAGCAATTCTTGCCAAAAAACGAACTGGCAGATGAGTCTTTTCTACAACCTCAGCCAAAGAGACATATTTTTTTTTGTCTTTTAAATAAGACAAAAAAACCAAACCATAATCTGATTGTTTTGAGATTTTTAACATATACTTATTAAGTAATAGTTTAATAAAAAAACGAAGAAAATGCAAGAAAAAAACATTATTAATTTATTTATTATTAATTATTAAATAAAAATTAAAAATTAATTTATTAAAAATTATTTTTTTTCAAGTTTATTATTTAGTTTATGAGTTTAGAAGGTTAGAAAGTTTAGCGGGTTTTATTTTATTTCCATTCTTGGTTCTCTGTCTAATTTTTCAATATTATCAACAAATTCATTTTTTAGCGCTTTATAATAAGCCACTACTCCAATCATTCCGGCATTATCTCCTGTCAGATATTTATAAGACGGAAAAAGAATTTTGGCTTTGTATTTTTCAGCTAATTTTCTAAATAGTTTTCGAAGATAAAAATTTGCTGATACTCCGCCAACCAAGCATATATTTTTTGCTCCAGTTTTTTTAATTGCTTTTTCAGTTTTTTTAATCAATGTATCAAAAACTGCTTCTTGAAAAGAAGAAGCTAAAAAACAAAGTTCTTTTCTGTTTATTATTATTAGTTTTGAATCAATAAGATAATTTTTTTTTAAAAAATAATAAAAAGAGGTTTTTAATCCAGAAAAAGAAAAATCAAAATTATCAAATTTTATCATCGGCCGAGGAAAATGATATTTATCAATATTATTAGCTTCTTTTGCTAATCTTTCAATTGCTGGCCCTCCCGGATAGCCAAGTCCCAAAAGTTTAGCAGCTTTATCAAGCGCCTC
>JAOAFI010000061.1 GCA_026416375.1 Patescibacteria group bacterium
ACGGTAATGACAGATTTAAACTAGCTAACTTTCTAAACCCGATAACCCGTTAAACTTTCAAAACTAATTTAATAAAATCTAAAAAAGGACAGTTCTCAGGAGGACAGTCCTCAAGTAAAACCTAAAAATTATCTCATTCTATATTTATAATATTCATTTATATAAATTTATTATGGTGAATTATTATAATTATCAATAATTAATGTTGGCGTTGGTCTTCTATTTTCATTTATTAAATGATCATTATTTTTTTGATTTAATAATGATCTTAAACCAAAATAAATTAAAGCAAAAACAACTCCTATTTTTATAACTTCGATTGTTATTTTATCTAATATTCCTCCAGGACCAAGCCATTCATAAAGTTTATCGGCAAAAATGTCTCTTTTTGATCTTTCTTTCATTTTAATTAATTATTAAAAATAATTAATTTTTATTATATTTATTTTACAAATTATTTTTTTAAATACAAATTTTCTACCTTCTTATTATCGTTCCAGTAATTCTTTCGGCAGTATTGCCTTCAGCTGTCAAAAACATTCGACTAATTTTTACGCCGTTTTTTAAGTTTAATTGACTGTTTTGAAAATCATAGTCATCAATCAAAAATACCCAAAAAAATACTTAAGAAAATAAATAAATAAAATTTTATTCTCTAATAACTATTATCTATAATTTTTTGAAAAAAATTTCGCTTATAATTTTTAAATCAAATTAAATAATAAATTTATAATTTTTTTATCATATATTCTCCTTCTTTTTCATATTCAAATCCAAGTTTTTTATAATATTCTCTTGTACCAACAGCTGAAATAACAGCTATTTTTTTAAGATTAAAATTTTTTGTTATTTTTATAGCTTCGTTGATTAATTTTTTACCAAAACCTTGATGCTGAACTTGTTTTTTTTGAGAAAGAGGAGTTAACTCGCCCAATACATGAAGTTCTCGAATAATAGCACAATCATTTAAAGATTTAATAAAAAATTTTTCTTCTTTCAAAACAAAAGAAGGAATTCTTAATCTTAAATATCCTAAAAGCTTATAATCTTCATCAACTGCCTCAATAAAAAATTCTTTGCCAAAAGAAGCAGAATAGAGAATAGTCTTAATTTTTATTTCACCTTTAATCTTTTGACTGCGAATTTCTCTGCATCTAATACACGGGCATTTAATATTTTTTTCTTTTAAATATTTTTCTAAATTTTGACGAAAATTTGAAGGAAAAGTCTCAACTACTAAATCATTGCGGGTTAAATCGCGCACTAATCGATTAATTCTCACCCAAGAAGGAACAATCTCTTTTTTAAACTTTTCAGTTAAATGCCACAAATATTTCTCATCAATTGGTTTAAATTTACCAACCTGATACCAATTAGCAAGAGGACTATTTTTCACTACTTGAGTTGGATAAAATTTGATATTATCAGGCTTAAATCTATCATCTTGAAAAACTTCTTTTAAAACTTTTATATCTTTATCAAAATTGCTTCCAGGAAGACCAGGCATCAAATGATAAGTGATTTTAAACCCAGCATCTTTAAGTATTTTTGTCGCTAAGACAACTGACTCAACCTTATGGCCCCGATTAACAATCTTAAGAATTTCATCATCTGTTGATTGAACTCCAAGCTCAACTCGTGTCACTCCAAGTTTTCGCAAAAACAAAACTTCTTTATTATCAATATAATCAGGCCTTGTTTCAATTGTTAAACCAACCATTCTTGATTTAGCTTTTTCATTTTTTTTCTTTGCTTCTTCTAAATTTTTTGAATTATCAAAAATCAATTCTCCAGTTTTAATAATTTTTTCAATATCAGTATTTAAAGCATCAAAAATCCTTTTAACAAAATATTGCCGGTATTTTTTATCATAAAAAGAAAATGTTCCGCCTTGAATTATTAATTCAACTTTATCAATATGATGACCTGAAAGATAAAATTGAATCAAGCGATCAAAAGTTTGATTAAAAGGATCATAATCAGATCGAATTGCTCTCATAACTGCTGCTTCATCAGGAAAATAGCTTTTTGGAGCTCCTTCAACTAAAGCACAATAAACACAAGCAAAAGGACAAGAGTTTTTTGGCGAAGTAAAAACCGATAAAGGAACAATTCCTGAAAGAGACCTAATTGAAACAACTTTTAAAAAACTTAACAAAGGTTTTTTTTCTTTAATTTTTTCTTCAAAAAATCTTTTATAGATAAAATTTAAATGCCAAATCTTTGGAAAAAAATCTTTAATTTTTTCATTAACTAAAAATTCTCTAATAAAAAAATTAATCTCTTTTTTTGATTTAATATTTTTATCAATAAGATATAAAAAAAGTTTTTTTAATATTTCTTCTTTTTCTTTTGGAAAAGTTGGCGGATAATAAATCATAATAAATATTGTAAAATATATAAAATTATGACTGAAAAACAATTAATTCAAAAATATCAACAAATTTTAAACAATCTTTTTTTAAACTATCAAAAAAATATAAACAACAAAAAAATTGGTGTTCTTTTGTCAGGCGGAATTGACTCATCAATTATTGCTTATTTTACCAATGAATACTTTAAAAATCCTACATTTTTTACTCTTCATTCAAAAAATGCTCTTGATCTTGAGTATGTAAAAATTTTAAATAAAAAACTTAAACAAAAATTAATAATTGTTGAATTTGATGAAAATAAAATTTTAAAAATAAAAAATAAAATAATTGAAATTATTAAAAAAAATAATCTTCCTCAAGAACCAACTCATATCTCAATTGCCGGCGGTTTTTATCTGCTTTTGAAAAAAGCAAAAAAAGAAAATATTGATTATATCTTTACCGGCCAAGGTCCAGATATTTTGTTGGCTGGATATCATATGTATGAAAAAATTTCTCTTGAAAATCTTAATAAAAAAATTGTTGATGATATCAGTCTTCTTGAAATTGATAAAAAAAGAGACGGAGCAATTGCTGATTTTTTTCAAATCAAACTTATAAATCCTTATCTTGAAAAAGAATTTATTGATTTTTCATTAAAAATTCCTCCTTATTTTAAAATAAATAAAATAAATAACGAAATTTATGAAAAATATATATCAAGAAAATTAGCAGAAAAACTTAATCTTCCAAAAGAAATAATTTTTCGCCATAAAAAAGCTTTTCAATATTCAACAAAAATAAGAAAATATGTTTAATAAATTAAAAAAACATTAAACCTTAAAGAAACTAAAAATAACTCAAAAGTCAATCCGCCAGCTGGCGGATAAAACTAAAAACTAAAAAACTAAAACAATAAAACTCTCTAAACTCTTAAAAACCCGCTAAACCTTCAAAACCTTCTAAACTTATAAAACTCTCTAATAAGGACAGTCATTATTAAAAACCCGCAAAACTAATCAAACCTTCTAAACTCATAAACTAAATAATAAGTTTAAAAAAATAATTTTTAATAAATTAATAAATTAATTTTCATTCAATAATTAATAAATTAATAATTTAATAAAAATTTAAAATTAGAAATTAAAAATTAGAAATTAATATTTGATGCTATACGTTACACGTTATATGTTATATGTTAGTTGTTAGACGTTAGAAGTTAGATGTTAGGTGTGTTAAAATATTGTTATGACAATTGGAATTGATATTACGCCTCTTTTGTTTTGGGGAAGTGGAGTCGCTAAATATACTTATAATCTGGTAAAAAATCTGCTTTTGATTAATAAAAAAAATAAATACAAGCTTTTTTTTGTCAGTTTAAAACCTTCAAAAAACTATCCATTTTTGCAAGAATTTAAAAATTTAGGCGCTCAAATATATCATTATCATCTTCCCTTTAAAACTCTCCAAATATTTTGGCAAAAATTAAATATTTTTCCAATTGAGTGGTTTATTGGCAAAATTGATGTTTGTTATGCCAATGATTTTCTTCGCTCTCCTTCAAAAACAAAAACAATCACCACCATCCACGATCTAACCTGGAAAATATATCCTCAATATCATACTAATGAGGTGATTAAAGCACATGAGATTAAATTAAAAAAAACCATAAAATATGGCGACACAATTATTGTTGATTCAGAAAACACAAAAAATGATTTGTTAAGACTATATCCTCAAATTGATAAAAATAAAGTTTTTGTTATCTATCCCGGCGTTGATGAACGTTTTAAAACAATA
>JAOAFI010000055.1 GCA_026416375.1 Patescibacteria group bacterium
ATTGCTATCAATTAGAACTAGTTTGTTCATTTTGATTTTTTTTGCCAACTATTTTTTCAAATTCTTCCTCGTCTAAACTTTCTTTTTCCAAAAGAGCTTGAGCCACTTGATCAAGAAGTTTTCTTTTTTCTTTAATGATTTTCACTGCTTTTTTATAAGCTTCATCTAAAATTTTTTTAATTTCTTTGTCAATTTTAGCCATCATTTCTTGAGAGATCTGATTTTGTTCAAAATAGGCTTTTCCCCATTCGGTAATATCCATTGTTGGCCCAAAATTTATTGGTCCAAGAGAGCTCATGCCATATTCAACTACCATTGCTCTGGCAACTGATGTTGCTTGATCAAAATCGTTTGAGGCGCCGGTTGTTATTTCATTAAAAACAACATCTTCAGCTGCTCTTCCTCCCATCATTACAGATATTCGTTCTAAAAGATGAGTTTTTGTTTCGTGAAGTTTATCTTTGGATGGCGGAATAAGAGTGTATCCAAGAGCCATTCCACGAGAAACAATTGATATTCGATGAACTGGATCAGTATGAGGCATAAAATGAGAGACAATTGCATGTCCGGCTTCATGATAGGCTGTTAATTTTTTATCATAATCTGATTGATTTCGTTTTTTTTCTGGTCCAAGCTTGACTTTTGTAGCTGCTTCTTCAATATCCTCTTGAGTGATTTTTTCTTGGTTTTTTCTGGCAGCATATATTGCCGCTTCATTAAGCATGTTTTCCAAATCAGCACCAGAAAAACCAACTGTTCTTTTAGCAACTTTTTCCCAGCTGACGTTTTTGTCAAATGGTTTGCCTTTAGCATGAATTTCAATTATTGCTTTTCTTCCTTCTAAATCTGGATAATCAACTATTATTCTTCGGTCAAATCTTCCTGGACGAAGAAGAGCTGGGTCTAAAAGATCGCCCCGGTTTGTGGCAGCAATAACAACTACTTGTTCATTTGGTTCAAAGCCGTCCATTTCAACTAAAATTTGATTTAAAGTTTGCTCTCTTTCATCATGAGATGGCATAACTCCATATGATCTAGCTCTTCCAATTGCATCGATCTCATCAATAAAAATAATTGACGGAGCGCTTTTTTTTGCATTGTCAAAAAGATCGCGGACACGGGCTGCGCCAATTCCAACCAACATCTCCATAAATTCGCTTCCAGCAATTGAAAAAAATGGCACACCAGCTTCTCCAGCAACTGCTTTTGCCAAAAGAGTTTTTCCGCATCCAGCTGGTCCAACAAGAAGAACTCCTTTTGGAGTTCTGGCGCCGACTTTTTTATATTTTTCTGGATTTTTCAAAAAATCAACTACTTCTTCAAGTTCTTTTTTTGCCTCATCGACTCCAGCCACATCTGCAAACTTTATCTTCATTAATGATTTATTAAATCTTTTTGCTCTAGATTGTCCAAAAGAAAATACCGAATCTTGAGCTCCTTTTGCTTGGCGGAAAAGAAAGATAAAAAAAGCAACCATTAAGATTGTTGGCAAGATATTAGCAATAAGATTAATAAATCCATTAGCAGCATCAATATTTTTTACTTCAATTTGAATATCTGAAGGATTGACTTTGTTTTCAGAAAGAATTTTTGTCAAGCTATCACCTGGTTCTTTATAAGAAGTAGCTAAAGAATCGTTTTTATAATAAACTATTAATTGATTACCAATAATTTCTACTTTTTTTACTTTTTTGTCTTTTATGTCTTTAACAATTGTTGTAATTGGTTTTTCCGGCATGATTTTTTTTATTTGTGAGGAAAATCCGCGAAAGATTTGAAATAAGAAAAGAATAATGAAAATAATAATAAATAAAGTATTAATATTGATTTTAAATTGAAATTTTTTTATTTTTTTATCTTTCATAAGTTAATTTTATCAGATTTTTTGGTAAAATCATTATAATAAAAGATATGAAAATTATTAAATTTGAAAAAAACAATCATAAAGAAATAATTTATAAAACTCTTGATGTTTTAAGAAAAAGAGGATTAGTTATCTTTCCTTCAGATACTGTTTATGGACTTTTAGTTGATGCTACAAACGAAGAAGCAGTCAAAAAACTTATTTCTTTTAAAAACAGACCAATAGGAAAGCCGATCTCTGTTTTTTTAGCTGATTTTAAAATGGCAAAAGAACATGTTTTTATTAATGAAAATCAAAAAAATATTTTGGAAAAAATTTTGCCAGGTCCTTTTACTGTTATTTTAAAATCATGTCAAAAAGTATCATCTCTTATTGAATCAGAAAGGAAAACTTTAGGAATTAGAATTCCTGATTATCCTCTTATTTTAGAATTAGTGAAAAATTTTAAAAAACCAATTACTGCTACTTCAGCAAATATTTCCGGTCGTCCGCCTCATTATCGGATAGAAAGTCTTTTAAAACAATTGTCTGATAAGAAAAAACAATTAGTTGATCTTATTGTTGATGCTGGAGTTTTGCCTCGCAATAAACCTTCAACAATAATTGATATTACCGAAAATGATTTTAAAATTTTGCGAAAAGGCGATATTGTTTTTAGCGATGAAAAAACTTTTTATTCAAAAACACCAACCCAGACAAAAAAAATTGCCTCTTATTTTTTAAAAAAATTAAATTTTTCTTTTGATAGGCCTTTGATAGTTATTTTAAAAGCTGAGATGGGAGCAGGTAAGACTGTTTTTGTTAAAGGAATGGCTCAGTTTTTTGGAATAAAAAAAATTATTTCTCCAAGTTTTGTGATTTTTTATGAATACAAATTAAAAAATCAAAAAATTAATAATTTTATTCATTTTGATTTTTATAATATTCAAGAAGAAGAAGAGATT
>JAOAFI010000056.1 GCA_026416375.1 Patescibacteria group bacterium
ATTATCAATATACAAAAAAAGCAACTGAAAGGACACATCAATGGCTTTTAAGATCAATTAATAAGTTTAAAAGTTTACGGGTTGATGAGTTAGAAAGTTTAAAAGACAGAAACAAAAAATTAAATAATTTACAAAACTCTTTAAACTCGCTAAATAAAATAATAAATAATCAATATTTATATGGCATAATTCAGGGAGGAGTTTATGAGGATTTGCGAAAAAAATCTGCTGAGTTTGTGGTTTCTCAAGATATTGATGGTGTGGCAATAGGCGGAGTGTCTGTTGGCGAAAGCAAAAAAGAGATGAGAGAGCAGGTAAAATGGGTGTCGGATTTTTTGCCAAAAGACAAGCCGGTTCATTTGCTTGGAGTCGGCCAGATTGATGATGTTTTTGATTTAGTAAAGTACGGCATTGATACTTTTGATTGTGTTGAGCCAACTAGAATCGCTAGAATGGGCGAAATTTATCAAATATACGGTTTGATGCCATTTTTTCGTAAACTAAAATCTGAAAAAAGTTTGCTCAAAAAGAAGGCATCTTTACCTGTTTTGACAATTGATATTTTGAAAGGAAAATATCGCAATGATTTATCAAAAGTTGATGAAAACTGCGATTGTTATGTCTGCCAAAATTTTACTAAAAGCTATCTTCATCATTTATTTAAAAACAGAGAGCTTTTGGCTTATACATTGGCAACCTATCATAATCTTTGGGTTATGGAAAAATTATTTGAATGGATAAGAGAAATGATTGCTAATAATAAAATTTAGAAATATAATTATTTTAATTAAAAATTTTTTAAAAAAATTTATATGATTAAAAAAAATCAGGATTTAGAAAATGCTGTTAGTCAGCTTGAGAGTGTTTTGGAAAATTATTTAGTTGACAAAGCGCCTTTTTCAATTCCGTCAAATATTAAAGAATTAATGGTCAAATTTGCTCCTTATTTGACAATTATCAGCATTGTTTTGTCTGTTTTTTCAATTTTGTCAGTTCTTGGTTTAAGTGTTTTTTTGTCTCATTTTAGCCCGTTTGGCTATCCAAGATATGGTTTTTATTTAGGTTTTTCTTATATTTTGTCAATGATAGTTTTGGCAGTTTCTGTTTCTTTTAAAGCTTTGGCTGTTTCCGGGCTTTTTAAAAGAAAAGAAAAAGCTTGGAGATTTTTGTTTTATGCCTCTATTTTTGACATTTTATCAAATCTTATTTATGGCGGTATTTTTGGAGCTTTAATAGGCGCTTTAATATCATGGTATGTTTTATTTCAAGTAAAAGAATATTATAAAAATTAAATTTGTTTTTATTTATAATGAATTTCTTATTAAAAAAATTTTTTTTTGTTGATGTTGATCCAAAAGCAAAATTTTCTTTTTGCGTTGATGGCAGAACTGGAAAAGTAAATGGAGAGATTTATGGTCCTTATCCGCAGATGTTAGGCGGTAGTTTAATGCCGGCAGTTTTGGAGTGGTTAATTCTAAGACCAAAAGAAGATTTTTTTAAAGTTATGAACGATGTTTTTAATAAATTAAAAAATCTTGGTTATCCTTTGGGTGTTCATACTTCAACTCATGGAAATCAAGAAAAATCAGATTGTGGTTTTGCTGATAATTTAGGAATGATTTTATCTACTTTCAAAGAAAAAATTGAGGAAATAAAAGGAGTTTTAACAAATGTTCGTGTTAATTTTAGTGATGAGATTTGGCAAAAAGTAAGAGAAATTTTAGGAAAAGTTAATTTAAAAAGTTTACCAACAGGAAAAGAATTGATTGGTCAGGCTGAGAGTTTGGGAGTAGTTAAACAAGTTTTAGAGGGCGAGCATCAAGAAGTAGCAGCAATTGTTAATTTAGCTTCCGGAAAAACTTTAGATGTAGACAAAAATCAAGATCATCAGGCTTTTAATTTGGATTTATGGCTGGTTGAGGAAATTGGACAAAAAATGGGTTGGGAGGTTGATTTAACAAGAGCATTTTCTCTTGGATTATATGTGGCAACAGAGATGGTTTTAGTTGAAAAAGTTCATATGACTGATGAGGAATTAGTCCAAAAAAATCTTCAAAGAAAGAACCGACTGTCGATTTTGATTAATTTTTAATTCTATTTGTCAAGACTTTTTAAGTTTTTATTTTTAAAAAAATTATTTTAAAAAAAATTATAAGCTTTTTTAAAAGTTTCAAAATCAACTGGTTTTTTTCCTTCAAGCTGAACTTTGGTGATTAATAATTGTTGTTTATTATTGTCAAAAAAAATATCTATAATTTTAAGCCGTTTGTTATTTGGCAAAATTGTCCAGACCCCTGGCCAAGGATACATAGCTCGAAAAAAATCATAGATTTTTTTCGAGCAATTTTCAATTTTCAATTTTAAATTTTTAATTATTTTTGGCAGATCTTCATTTTTTATTTTTTCATTATTTAAAATTTTTTTTAAACTTTCATATTTAATATATCCATCGTCTTTTTTTAAAGTTTGGGTATAAGTGGCAACATTGTGGTTTTGTGGTTTAAAAGTTAATAAGTTTGGCGAGTTGACAAGTTTTTCAATAGTTTTTTTAAATAACTCAAATCCTAAATCAGTTAATTTTGTTTCCAAATCAATTCTATAATCATTATTTTTGATTGTTAAATTTTCTTGAGCAATAATTGGACCATGGTCTATTTTTTCATCAATTTTAAAAATAGTAACTCCGGTTTTTTCATCTCCATTTAAAAGAGTATAAGCTATTGGTGATGGTCCTCGGTATTTTGGAAGAAGAGATGGATGAAGGCACCAGAAACCATGTTTTGGCAAATCTAAAAATTCTTTAGGAATAATTGAACTATAAGCAAATACCAAAACAATATCAAGTTCAGCAATTTTTAATTTTAAATTTTTAATTTTTAATGAATTTTTAAGGTTAAATTTTTCAATTTCAAAAACTTTTAAATTATTTTTTAAGGCAATTTGTTTTACTGGTGTTGGAGTTAAAATTTGTTTTCTTCCGGCTCGTTTATCAGGCTGAGTGATAATAAATTCAACTGAAATTATTTTTTTTATTTCTTTATCTTTTAATATTTTTTCTAAAAAATCAGCTGAAAATTTAGGCGAACCAAAATAGGCAATTTTTATCATAAAAATATTTTAATCTTAATTTATTAATTTTTAAATGGATTAGTTTTTAGCTGAAGATGAAGAATATTTTTCATTAATAAAAAATTCCGGACTTTTTGTTGATTCTTTAATTTCAAAATTTTTAGGATAATAAATTTTCACTCCCCATTTTTTACTTTTGTATTCATTAGTTGGAATTAAAGTTGGAGATATTTTTATTGATGGAGTTAAAGATAAAAGATAATCTATTATTTTGTTTGTTTTCTCAACGTTTTTTCCATATCTTACGCCAATAATAAAAAATAGAATTATTAAAAGAAAACTAATAAAATAATATGGTTTCTTATTCATAAATAAAATGATAATTATTGACAAAATAAAATTCAACTATTATACTTATATTTAGATCCTCCAAAAGAGGAAAGAAAAGACTTTTTCTCTACGCAATTTAAAATAAGGGTAATTCCGACTTAGTCGGGAAATGAAGCGAACTTCTTGATCTCCTGAGGGAATCAAGAGACGCTTCCCCATTTTTCTTTCCAGGGAAAAAGCAAATCCCTCAAAATTGGAGGATCTTCTATTTCATTTTTAAATATGGAGTTATAATATACTTCATGAAAAATTTTAATATTTAACCAAGATTTTTATTAATTTATAATTTAAATTTTTATTTTATGGTAAAAAAGAAAACTACTCTTGAGGAAAAACCTCTTGATGTTGCCTCGCTTATTGAAAAAGTTGAGGAAAAACCAATTATTATCAAAGAAGAATCAGCAATTGAAAAACCAGAAGATGCTTCTTTATCAATACAATCTGATTCTTCTCAAGAAATTCCTTTGGAAGAAAGACTAAAAGAAGATTTAAAAATAAGCTATGAAGCCAGCGGAATTTTGGATATTACCTATGGAGGTTATGGTTTTTTGAGGAAAAACTATATTTTGTCTCCTGACAGCGATATTTATGTCTCAACCTCTCAAATCAGACGTTTTTGGCTAAGACGCGGAGATGAGGTTGAGGGATTAGCCCGGCCTCCAAAAACAGGTGAAAGGTTTCATTCGCTTCTTTTGATAAAAAAAATCAATGGCGTTGAGATGAATGAAGAACAATCAGCTAAAAGAAAAAGATTTGATGATTTAACCTCTCTTCATCCAAACCGCCAGATAAAACTTGAAACAGACAAAGACACTTTATCAACAAGAATTATAGATTTAATTTCGCCTATTGGTTTTGGTCAGAGAGCTCTTATTGTTTCTCAGCCAAAAGCAGGCAAAACGACTTTTTTAAAAGAGATTGCCCAAGCAATAAGTCAAAATCACAAAAATGTTTATTTGATGGCAATTTTGATAGGAGAAAGACCAGAGGAAGTAACTGAAATGAAAAGATTTATCAAAGGAGAAGTGGCTGCTTCAAATTTTGACGAGTCGCCCCGCCAGCAAGTAAAAGTAGCTACTTTAGCCTTGGAAAGAGCTAAAAGATTGGTTGAGATGGGTCGGGATGTGGTGATTTTGCTTGACTCAATAACTAGACTAGCAAGAGCTTTAAATTTATCTACTCCTGGAACAGGCAGAAGTTTGTCAGGCGGATTTGACCCTCAAGCTTTATATCCAGCTAAAAAATTTTTAGGAGCTGCCAGAAACTGCGAAGAAGGAGGCAGTTTAACAATTATTGGAACAGCTTTAGTTGGTACTGAAAGTAGAATGGATGATTTAATTTATGAAGAGCTAAAAGGCACGGGCAATATGGAAATTCATTTGGATAGAGAGTTAGCTAATAAGCGTATTTTTCCAGCTGTTGATGTTGAAAAATCAGGCACCCGCCACGAAGAGCTTCTTTTTGATAAAGAAACATTAAATCGAGTCAATACTTTGAGAAGAATGCTTGCTTTAATGCAAAAAGAAGAAAGAACTTCGCTCTTGATTGAGCGTCTTTTGAAAACAAAAAACAACAAAGAATTTTTAGAAAGTTTAAATAAAGGATAAAAACAATACTATTTAGGATTTTGTTTTTTTAGAAAAAGAATTTTTTAAGATTTTTTTTATAATTTCTTCAATTTTTTCTTCCTCAATTGCCAGATCAGAATAAGCAATATTTTTATTAATGAAATCTATTTTTTCAGCTAAAGTTTGTTTGTTTATTTTGATAATAATTTTTGGATATTGATAAAAAATAATTTCGCCAATTTTTTCAAAAAATTTTTTATCAATTTCTTTTTCAAGATAAATTGTTAAATATTTATTTGAGAACTCTTTTTTGATTTTATTTAGACTATTATCATAAATAATTTTTCCATTATTGATAATGATTAATCTTTGAGCTAATTTTTTGACATCTTCTAAATAATGAGAAGTCAAGATTATTGTTGCCTTAAATTCTTTTTGATAAATTTTCAAAAAATTTCTAATTGCTTCTTGAGAAAAAATATCAAGACCAATTGTTGGTTCATCTAAAAAAATTATTCTTGGATTATGAAGAAGAGAGGCAATAAGCTCCATTTTCATTCTTTCTCCTAAAGATAAATTTTTCACTGGTTTATTTACTAATTCTTGACAGTTTAAAATTTCTGTTAATTGAGAAAGTGTTTTTTTGAAAATTAAATCATTTATTTCATAAATATCTTTTAAAAGATAGAAACTATCAATGCTTGGCAGATCCCAATGAAGCTGAGTTTTTTGGCCCATAACAAAAGAGATTTGGCGCAAAAATTCTTTTTTCTTTTCAAAAGGAGTAAAACCTAAGATATTAATTTTTCCTTTTGTTGGATAAAGAATTCCGGATAAAATTTTCATTGTTGTTGTTTTGCCGGCGCCATTTGGACCAATTAATCCGACAAATTCTGGATTATTAATTTCAAAAGAAATATTTTCTAAGGCAATAATTTTTTTGTATTCCTTAAAAAATAAATCTTTTAAAAAATCACCGGTTTTTTTATAGGAAAAATAAATTTTAGTTAAGTTTTTAACTTGTATCATATTTTTTAACTTGAGGCGCTTTGATAAAAAGCAAGCGCTTTATTCCATAATTTTAAACTAAAAACAATAAAAAACAATGAAAAAAATAATCCTAAAAAAGCAATTTTTAAATTAGTAGCAAAATAAAAAATTTTAACAGGAAGAAAAGTAATTATTCCTACTGGAATAATAAAAGTAAAAACAAAGTTGATTGGAAATTTGTAAATATCAATTGGAAATTGTCCTAGGCGCAAAATATCTCGATAAATAAAAATACTATGATCAACATCAGTAGTAAAGATAGCGCTTGACAAAACTAAGATATGAAATGAAGCAAGAATTAAAAACGAATTAAGAACAAAAACCCAAAATAATAAAAAATTAATTATTCCTTGAAAGTTTAAAAAAAGTAAATAATTTAAAATAATAAAAAAAGGCAAAAGAAGAATAAAATCAAGAAAATCAACTCCGCCAAAAAGAACTTTTAAAAGAGGATGATGAGGTTTGGTTAAGATTAAATCAAGATTTCCGCTTATTAATATTGATCTAAAACGATAAACTTCTCTAAAAAGCATTTGGGTTGCTGTATCAAGAAAATTAAAAACAAAATAAACAAGCAAGACTTGATTTAGGCTCCAGCCTTTAATTTGATTATTTTTAGAAAAAACAATAAAAATTATTCCTAAAAAAAACAAAAACCTGATAATTTTTCCTAAAGTAAAAAGAAAAATTCCCAACCTTGACTGAAAAACTATTTTTAAATAAAGACGGCTATAGCTGATAAATATTTTTAAGTTATATTTAATATTTTTCATTTTTTATTTTCCCCAAAAAGAAAAACTTTTCAATGATTTTTTCCAGATAAAAATTACTAAAAACCAGAAAAAAATCAGCCAAAAAAGACCAATAAAAACTAATTTTTCTGTTATTTGATTTAAAAATTGTTTATTTAAAATTATTTGAACAGGAATAAAAGAAAAGTAGGGAAAAGGAGTATAAAGAAGAATGTTGTATATTTTTTCCGGCAAAAATTGAAGAGGAATGAATACGCCTGATAAAAGGTTTGTTATCACCATAAAAATAAATCTTGGCGCCCAATATTCAGACGAAACAAAACCAATAAAGGAAAAAAGAATTGAGGTGAAAAAATTAATAAAAATACCAACAGCAACAAAGTAAAAAAATAAAATCCAATTGATATTTTGATTTATCAAGAAATTATTTTTTCCAACAAAAGATAAAATTATAAAAATTTCAATTATAGAAAAAGAAAAATTTAAAATTTTATCAGCCAGATCGCGAATAAAATGATATTTAAAAAAAGATATTGGTTTAGTTAGAATATTGATTATTTCGCCTGAACGGATATTTTCAGCGATTTCATGGGTTCGGGTAGCATAAATTAAAGAGTAAAGAATATGAAAAAGAAGAAAATAAGAAACAATTTCATTTTTCTTATATAAATCTGTCTCATAAACGCTTGACCACAAAAATATTGGGATCAAAATATTAATCATCATTCTTAACCGCCAAAGAATAAAATTAAGTCGATAAACAAAATATTCACTAAGCGATATTTTAAAAAGAGAAAAATACATAGAT
>JAOAFI010000040.1 GCA_026416375.1 Patescibacteria group bacterium
CCATTATTTTTAAAATTTTTTTAATCACTTCAAGATTTGAAATGTCTTCAGTTAGTCCGCCAATAAAATAAGTTTCGCCAATTTTGCCTTTTTTTATGATTAAATCTATTGCCCGACAGTGATCTTCAACATAAAGCCAGTCGCGAACATAAAGTCCATCACCGTATATCGGCACTTTTTTTCCTTCAATAATATTGGTAATTGCCAGAGGAATTAATTTTTCTGGAAAATGATAAGGTCCATAATTGTTTGAACAGTTTGAGATAGTAATTGGCAAATTATAAGTGATATGATAAGCACGAACCAAATGATCTGAAGCAGCTTTTGAAGCTGAGTAGGGCGAGCGGGGATTGTATGGAGTTTTTTCATTAAATTTTTCTTTGGTATTAAGAGGTAAAGCTCCAAAAACCTCATCAGTTGAGATATGATGAAATCTTATTTTTCCATTTTTTAAGGCTGCTTCAAGTAAAATATGAGTGCCTTCAACGTTAGTTTTAACAAATGGAGAAGCATTAAGAATTGATCGGTCGACATGACTTTCAGCAGCAAAATGGATAATAATATCAACTTTGTTATTTTTTAAGATAGAATCAACAAGTTTAAAATCGCAAATATCTCCATAAATAAATTGATAATTTGAATTTTTTTCAACTGATTTTAAATTTTCAAGATTGCCGGCGTAAGTTAATTTGTCTAAATTAATAATTTTGTCTTGAGGATATTTTTTAAGCCAATAAAGAATAAAATTTGATCCAATAAATCCAGCTCCTCCAGTAACTAAAAGCTTCATAATAATAAATTATACTTTATTTTCTATTGAAAAATAGTCTTTTTTAAAAATTTAATATTTGAATTTTAGATTTTTATTGTGTGTTATAATTTTTTTATGTCTCAACAAGATTTATTTTCTAATAATAATTTTGCCTTAGAAAAAAATCATAAAAAAAAGATAAAATGGCTTTCTCATTCAGCAATTGAAGAATTAAATCGTTGTCCAAGATGTTTTTGGCTTTCTTATAAAGAAGGAATTAAGCTTCCAGAAGGAATTCAATCAAGATTAGCTAATCGTTTTGATAATATTTTAAAAAAATATTTTGATTCATATCGTCATCAAAATAAGCTTCCGCCACTGATTGAAGGAAAAATAAAAGGAACTCTTAAAAAACCTTTTAAAGAAGCTTATTTTTATAAATTTGATGATGATTATGGTTTTTATGGAAAATTAGATGAATGTTTAATTAATGAAAAAGAAGAACATATACCAGTTGATTTTAAAACTGCCTCATCTGATCCTCGTGAAAAAGAAACTCTTTCAGCTTATCAAAATCAAATTGATGAATATTTGTTTTTGCTTGAGGAAAATGGATTAAAAACAGCTAATTTTGGATATTTAATTTATTTTTTTCCAGAGATGACAATGGAATTATCAAATGGTTTTCCAATGATTATTCATGTTGTTAAAATTGAAAGAAAATCAAAGGATATTAAAAAAAGAATTGGGAAAGCAGTTAGTATTTTAAAGTCTTCTATTCCTAATCCATCTGAAGATTGTTCTTATTGTCGGTGGTTTGAAAAAGTAAAAAAATATTATTAAAAATTTAAAGTTAAAAATTAAAAATTTCAATTTAAAATCAAAAGTTATTAATTTTTAATTTTTTATAAAATAATTATTTCTTAATAAATATTTTGTAATAAAAATTATTTATTTATTAAATCCTCTAAGATTTGCCAGCGTTTTTTTTTGATTTCGTAAGGTATATTGTCTTTCATCACTTTTGTTGCAGCAGTCATAGGTCTTGGTGAGTACATAGCAATATATGCTTTTTTAAAGTCAACTTTTTTGCATAATTTAACTGTATTTTCAAATTCTTCATCAGTTTCACCGCAGAATCCAACAATAATATCTGTAGTAAATTTTATATTTAATATTTTTTTTCTCATTTTTGATATTAAATTTAGATATTCTTCAGCAGTATACCATCTATTCATTCTTTTTAAAACATTGTTATCTCCTGATTGAACAGGCAGATGAATTGTTCTAGTAATATTTTGGTATTTAGCAATTACTTCAATTAATTCATCTGAAAAATCCCAAGGATTACTTGAAATAAAATCAACTTTTTTAAACTTTAATTTTGCTATTTCTTCTAATAAATAAGGAAAAAGAGTTGGAATTCTATATCTACCTAAATGTTTAACATATATTGGTTTAATTTTTTTTTCATTTATTAAATAATTAATTTTTTTATTATTTTTTTTAATATTTTTTTCATTTTTAAAATATATTTCAGGTAAGTCTCTCATTACCTGAATATTTTTTTCTCCTAAGATTAAATCAGCTCCATAACTGTTGACATTTTGACCTAAAAGAGTGACTTCTTGATAACCTTTATTTTTTAAATCAATTGCTTCATTAATAATATCTTCGAATGGCCGGCTGATTTCTCGGCCTCTAGTAAAAGGAACAACACAAAAAGTACAAAAATTATTGCATCCATTTGATATTGGTATCCAAGCATGAATTTTATCAATTCTTATTGGTTCATTATCAAATCCAACTTCTTCAATTGGCATAAATTCGTCAACTTCTGGCATTCTTTCTCTTAATTTTGATAATATTTTTCCTGTTTTATCTCTAAAAGCAACACCGATCATACAACCGGTAATTATGATCTTTATTGTTTTTTTAGGAGATTCTTTTTTTAATTTTCCTAAATTTCTAATCAAACCATAAACTCTGTCCTCAGCTGATTGACGGACCATACAAGTGTTTATAACAATATAATTTGCATCTTTGTATCCTTTTGCTGGCTTCATTCCACGAGCTTGAAAATAAGAAGCAATTCTTTCTGAATCAGCTTTGTTTTGCTGACAACCAAAAGTTTTTATATAATATTTTAGAATCATAATTAAATATTATTTTATCAGATTATGAAAACAATTTTCGTTTATTTGACTGTTTCGGATATAAAAATAGGAGAAAAAATATCAAAGATTCTTATTGAAAAAAAATTAATTGCTTGTGTTAATTTATTTCCTATAAAGAGTTTTTATTTTTGGGAAGAAAAAATAATTAAAGATAAAGAAATAGTTTTATTATTAAAAACATTTGAAGAAAAATATAAGGAAATTGAGAAAGAAATAAGAAAAATACATCCTTATAAAATTCCTCTTTTAGCAAAAATAAATACAGAGATTAATATTGATTATTTTCAATGGATGAAAAAACAAATAAAATGAAAAACCCTTTTCTAGTTTATATTCATGGCGGAACAACTTTTAAAAAGAAAAGAGATTATATTAATTATTTAAAAAATAAAGAAATTAATTTAGAAGAAACAAAAAACTGGAGCGGAGATTATTTGAAAGAAGAATTAAACAGTTATTTTCAGATAATTTGTCCTCGGATGCCCTGCAAAGAAAAAGCTAATTATTTTGAATGGAAAATTATTTTTGAAAAATATCTTGATCTTTTAAAAAAAGAAAAAAAACCATTATTATTTTTAGGATATTCTTTAGGTAGTATTTTTTTAGTCAAATATTTTTCTGAAAACAAAGTTAATTTAAAAATTTTATCAATTCATTTGGTTGCTCCTCCTTTTGATAAGACAAATTCTATTGAAGAATTATCTGGGGGATTTAAACTAAAGAAAGATCTTTCTTTATTAAAAAAACAAATAAAAAATATCTATTTTTATTTTTCAGAAAACGATGAGATTGTTCCTTTATATTACAAAAAAAGATATCAAGAACAATTTCTTGAAGCTAAATTTTTTGTTTTTAAAGATAAAAACGGCCATTTTCGAGTCGAAAAATTTCCAGAGTTAATTAAAAATTTAAAAAAATTTTAAAAATTATTAAATTAATTAAAAAAATTTTTTGATTGGATAGAATTAATGTAATTTTATTATGAAAACCTTAAAAATAATAAAAGATAAATCGCAATTAGAAATTAAAAATTTAATTACTAGAAAAGCAGTAAGAGGAATTTTTTTTGATGAAGATTGTTTAATTCCTTTACTTTATGTAAAAAAAAATAATTATCATAAACTTCCAGGAGGTGGAATAGAAGATGGAGAAACTCATAATCAAACATTAATTAGAGAGTTTTTTGAAGAAGCAGGATCTAAAATAAAAATTATTGGAGAAATAGGCAAAATAATAGAATATCGAAATAGATTTAATTTAAAACAAATATCTTATTGTTATTTTGGGAAAATTTTAAAAAAAAAGAACAAAATCTTACAAAAAACGAATTAAATCAAAACTTTAACTTAGAATGGTGTAATTTAAATCACGCAATTGATATTTTGTTAAAAGATAAACCTTTAAATTATGAAGGTATTTTTATTCAAAAACGAGATTTATGTTTTTTAAAATTTTTTAAATTAAAATATGAAAGTTATAAAAAAGTTATTAAATAAAACATATATTAAAAAAGATCATTATGGGTTTTAAATTTAGACAATATTAAAATTCCTTTTAAAATAAAAGAAAGATCACTTGTTTATATTTTACCTAAAAAATTTGG
>JAOAFI010000017.1 GCA_026416375.1 Patescibacteria group bacterium
TGAAAAAGACTAGAAATTAATAAAATTTTTAAAAATGTTTTTTCTTTAATTATTTTAAATATCTGGTTTCCAATAAAAAAAACAATAAAAAGTTCTATTATTCTTAAAAATTGATAAAGAGAGATTATTTGATTTTTTGAAAATAAAATATTGATTGTTAAAAAAATAAAAAAAATAATTATTTTTTTATTTTTAAAAAAAATAAAAATATTTTTAAAATTTAAAACAAAAAAAGTAAAAGTTAAAATATCAATTAAATAAATAGTAGGCGAAAGATAATCAACCCTAATGCCATTAATATAAGAAAACTCAGGAAAAAAATGTTTGCCAAATTGAGAAGAGATAAAAAAAACAAAAAAAATAATTAAAATTTTATTTAAAAATTTTTTTATTTCAAAACAAGCTTTTTTGAGTTTCTTGAGGTTTTTTTTCTTCATTTTGATGATTAAAAATTTTTACCTTGCCAAAAACTCCATCATATCCAGGATCAACAAAAACCTTTCTTTCTCTTATTATTTCAACTGCTTGTTTTAGTTTTTCTCCGCCGATTTTTTCAATTTCATCATATGATTTTTTAAGAAGAATTTCAAACTCTGTTCCTAAATTTTTAATAAGTCTTAAAAATTCTTTTTCTGCTTTTGCAGGAGATTGAGTTATTTCAAGCAAAACCTCAAGCAAAGGAACAATTGAGACAAAAGGTCTTCGTTTTTTTTCTTTATCATAAACAAATGTTAGTTCTGATTTATTTTTAATAAAACTTAATTCCTCTTTTTTTATAATTTTTTCGCTTAAATCAAAAACCCTATTTTCAACGCCAATTGTTAATGGTTTTTGACAGACAGGACAGATGATTCCTTTTTTTAAAACCTCTTCAGGAGTATATCTGATATTGCAAATTCTGTGTCCTGACCAATGATATTTTCCTTCTTCAGGAAAAAACTCAATTGTATAGCCAATTTTTAATTTGGAATCTGGTTTTTGTTTTAAAGCATCAATAATATCATAATAAGAATAAGCTTTATAAGAATTGTCTGAGAAAATAAAAACAGTTGCTTCTCGTCCTAATTTTTGGCCTGAATGAGCGTCAGAAAAAGAGACAATTGATCTATTTTCAAGCTCTTTTATCTGCCAGTTCATTATTGGATCGCTTGAAAGTCCTGTTTCAACAGCATATATATAATCTGATAATTCCTCAAATGCTTCTTTAATTGAGTTATAACCTGATTTTGAGCCATATAAAGAAAACCAGGGCGTCCAGATATGGCAGGGAATTAGAAAACTATTTTTATCAATTTCCAAAATTAACTCTAATAGTTCTTTTGACGATAATCCAATTATTGGCCGGCCGTCAGAGAAAAGATTACAACCAAGATTAGATAATTTTTTTATAATTTTTTCAGCAGTTTCAAAAGATGGAGAAAAAATTAAATTATGAATTCTTCTAACTTTTTCTTTGTGAGAGTAAATACTTGAGATTTCTGTTGATAGGACAAAACTAACCTCAGGATAATTTTTTAATTGAAAAACGCCAGGAAAGATTTCTTTTAATTTTTCTTTAATTTGGCGAAACCACAATGGATGAGTCCAGTCAGCAGTGCCAACTAAGTTTATTCCTTTTAATTTTGCCCAGTAAGCAATGCCTTCTAAATCCATTTTTTGGGAGACTGCCCGGGAATATTTTGAGTGAAGATGAAGATCAGAAATAATCATAAGTCTTATAGGTCTTATAAGACTTATAAGACTTATAAGACTTATATGATTAGTGGAGATGTCCGGAATTGAACCGGAGTCTGGGAAAACACTTTTATAAATTTTTAGCTGAAGATAGATTGTTTTTAACCTTTATCTAAAAAAGAAAACAATCAAACTTTTTTAGACTGCCAGTTTTAATTTAAAATCTTAAAAAAAGACTGGAAACTTTTATTAAGATTTTTCCGGTTGGTTTATCCCTTTTTAGGTTAAACCGGAAAACCTAAAAAGAGAGCCTTATGCTCAATTAGTTAACATATGCAAAAGCATAGTTAGCATTTCGAGCATAAAAAGCAGCTTCTGCTTGTTCAGCAGTTATTTTTTTCTGTTTGACGCAACAAGCGCGCTTCAGCAATTTATAAAAGTGCCGATTTCCCATCGATTCCTGTCATCCCCTTAATTTTTTAAATATTCTTTTGCTTCTTTTTCTTTTTCTCTTATGATATCTTTTTTCTTTTCTAATTTTCTTTTTTCTATGTCTTTTCTACCTCTTGCTAAAGCAATCTCAAGCTTTAAAAGTCTTCCTTTATTATAGCAAGATTTAGGCGCTATTGTCAATCCGCCTGCTTTCATTTTAACTGCAATTTTTAAAATCTCTTTTTTTTTAAGCAAAAGTTTTCTGGATCTAGTTGGATTATAGTTTTTTTCATTGTTGAATTTATAGTTTGGAATATTGGCATTAATTAAATAAGGCCCGTCTGACAAAATTTTTACATAAGAATCTTCAAGTTTTAATCCTCCGGCTTTAACTGATTTTACCTCAGCGCCGGTCAAAACAATTCCAGCCTCAAAACTTTCAATTTCTTCATAGTCGTGATAAAATTTTTTATTAACTATTTTCATATAGTTATTATTATAATATTTATAACAATTATAATTTTTATAATTTTTTATGAATAATCTCAAAGATTTTTTAAAAATAACAATTTTTGTTTTGGTTGTTTTTTGGCTTATTAAATTTTTTGATATTTCTTATCCTTTAACAATTACTACAAAAACTCAGTCATCAGAGTTGGCAGTTGTAGGAGAAGGTAAGATTGAAGTTTCTCCTGATATTGCTTATCTTGATGCTGGAATTATTGTTGACAATCAAAAAACAGTTCAAGAGGTTCAAGAAAAAATACACTCTATTAATAATAAAATTATTGCTTCATTAAAAAATCTTGGGATTGATAAAAAAAATATAAAAACATTAAATTATTCAATTTATCCTAATTATAAATATGAAAACAATACTAGTTCTATTTCCGGATATAATGGAAACGCCACTATCCAAGTAAAAATCAAAAATCTTCAGTTAGTTTCTCAAGTTATATCGTCTGTTTCTGAATCTGGCGCTAACCAAATTTATGGATTAAAATTTGGAATTGAAAAACCAGAGATATATCGAGAAAAAGCAAGAGAAGAGGCAATAAAAAATGCCAAAATACAAGCAGAAAAATTAGCAAAAAATCTTGGAATAAAACTTGGAAAAATAACCAATATTGTTGAAAATTCTGATAACAATAATTTAAATAATTTAGTTTATAATAAAATGATACCAGTAACAGGCGGAGGAGATACAGAAAAAATTGATATTGAAAGCGGAACAAAAACAGTCAGTTCAGTTGTTGTTCTTTATTTTGAAAAAAAATAATCTATTCTGTTCTTTCTAACTCCAAAAGAACAATCTGATTTGGAGTCATTAAAATTGAGTTTTCTTGTTTTAAATTAATTTCTTTGTTTATTGGTTCAATATTTAATTTTATTTCTTTTTTCCCATCAAGATATTTTTTTGTTAAATTATATTTTTTGCCGTCAAGATTGACAAATTTAACTGGCACAGCTTCAATATTTTTATTATTAATATCATAATTTGTCAAAATTAATCTTATTTTGTTTTCATTAATTGAGGCAAGCGCTGAAACAAATGTGCCTTCGCCATCAACCATAATTCTATTTCCTTCTAAATTATTTAGCATCTGCAGAGCATACCAGCGGGGTTTTTTATTGCCTTGATAGTCTAGTATTCCCCAAGAAGGTCCATGTGGTCCGTCTTTTATCTCAAATAAAAAAGCTGCCTCAATATTGGCACTAATAAAATTTCTTATTGAAGCCAAAGTATGAGCAGCGCCAACTTCAGTATCAGCAATTGGATTTTTTTCACTGTCATACCCCCATTCAGAAATTATTTTTGGCAAATTGGCATAGGAATAATATTTTGGTTTTTCAGCAAGCCATTTATTAAGTTTTACTATATCATCAATATAATCATCAGTTTTTTTAGAATAATGATGCCAGCTTAAAAAATCAACTCTTAAATTATTGGAAATAACATAATCTAAAAATTTTTGAATCCAGTTTTTGTATAATGCAGTTGTTGCTGGTCCGCCGATTTTAAAAGGAAAAACATCTGAGGCATTTTGAGCTCCTTTTATTGAATAAAAATAAAGTTCTAAATAATTTTTACTTCCGCTATAATGCCATTTTCCAAAAGTTTCTAAATCAGGCTCATTCCAAACCTCATAATAAATATCGCTTCGCCAATAAGGATAGTTTATTCCGCAAGGCAAAACAGTATTTTTACCGCTGTATCTTTCAATTGTTTTTTGAACCAGATAACTCCAATCGTTCCATTTTTTTGGCTTAGCTATTAATGAACCGTCTTCTGATAAAGAATAAGGCATATATCCTAAAGAAAAAAACGGTTTGGCGCCAGCCTGATAAATTCGGCAAATAACTTGATCAAGTTTATCGAAATTTAGTTTAATATTGTTATTTGATTCATATGAAAAAACATCATAAAAATCATAAATATGATCAACTCGGATATATTTTGGATAAAGCTCAGCAATTTGATTAACAACATTTTCAAAAAACTGAGGATTTGGATCTTCTCCTCCTTGAGCTAAAGCTTTCCAGCGATCTGGAAAAGGACCTGAGGTTTTTTTAATATCAACAACAATGTTAGCTTTTATTGATGAGGCTTTTGAAAAATATTGAAAAGAAAAAAATAAAAATGGAAGAGATAAAAATGTTAAAAAAATATAAATTAAAATTTTTGTTTTGATTTTTTTCATTTTTTCATATTTTATCAATTGATTTCTTGTTTCATTTCCATTATTTTTTCTGCTTGTGCCTTGGCTGGTTTTTTAATCTCAACTTTTTCTGTTTCTTTTTTTAATTTTTCAGCAATTTCTTTTTCTTTTTCCAAAAGTGTTTTTATTGCTTTTGCTGCTTCAAGTTTTGCTTTTAAATAAACAACTAATTGCTCTCCATTTAAATTATTAATCATAAAAATTGGCAAAATATAACCAACCTCATCTAATCCTTGTTGTTTTACGGTCTCATTATCTGAATAGAGTTTATTAAGAGTATTGGTGATAACAACAACATCATTTTCAACCCATTGTTCTCTTGTCTTAATATTTTCGTTTACTGGTATTTCGCCTTTTTCATACTGCTGTTGCCACATTCTTTTTACTTGTTCATATTCGTCAATATTAATTGTTTGAGGAATAATAATTTTTTCGATATTTTTTTCTGGTTCAGCGATAATGGGCGCTTGAGTTTCAACCACTTGTTTTACTTCTTCTGGTTTAACATTTGTTTGATTGGCAATTTGCTCAATTGTTTTATCATCTGATTTAATTAACAAAATATATTCTTTAATTATTTTTTTTATTTGTTCTTTTTCTAATTTAGTTTCTTGATTAATTTTTTCTAAAATTTCTGTTGGTTTTTTTTCGAAGTTTTGATTTAAAATATCTAAAACTTGTTTTATTATTTCCTCTTTTATCTTAAGATTATTAGATAATTGAGAAACAATTTTTGTATTTAAATTAATATAGTTTATTGTTGATGATGAAATTTGTTGAATTTTTGTTATTGGTAATTTTACGTTATAAGAAACAACTTGATTTATGGTTGAGGTTTTTGGTAAAGAATTAATAAGAGCTATTTTATTTTGAATTTGTTGATTTGGTCTTGAAAAAACAGAATTAATAATTTTTCCAGCTAATTGATCTTTTTGTGAAGCTCTATTTGAAAGCTCAACCCTAATATTAATATATTTTTGTCTATCTGAGATTGTTGTTGCTTGAGTTGGGTTTTTTAAATAATTTAAATTTTTTAATCCTTCTTTATTTGTTTCAAAACGAGCAATATCTGCTAAATTTGAAGCTTTAATATTTAAAGAACTAATAATTTCTTCTGTTTTTGCTTTTTTTATTTCTTCAATTGTTTCAATTTTTTTAATTTGTTCTTTTCTTACTTCTTTTATTGTTGAAAAAGATGAAAATTGTGATGGTGATATTGAAGGCGTTGGAGGATTATATAAATTATTAAAATTAGACATTAAAATATTTTTTATAGCATTAATGCCGTCACAACAATAATCTCTAAAAGTTCTAAGAAGCCACCAAGGAAAAAAAATTGTCGCTAAAAGCATTATTAAAGTAATAATATATTCAGCATAAGGATCAACATAATTAATATTATTTAAAATAGATAATTTTTGACTTGGTCCGCCCCATAAAATATTTGTTGCTGTTGGATAAACATATCCCATAACTGTTTCGCTTCTTGAAAAATCAAATATAAAAGGAATTCCATTTTTCCAAATAGTTGATGTGGCACCTAAAAATAAAGCTAAAAGAGGACCATAAAAAACCCATTGAAAAAAAACATTAATCCAAATTATTGCAGTGTTTTTTAAAAGATTAAACGATAAAAGGATAGCTAAAAAAGGAGAAACAAAAAGTAAAAACCAAAGGATTATTTTTCTTAAAATTATCATTATTCCAAGCAAATAATAAGTAATTTCTGTTAACTTTAAAATAAAAAGCTGATTTTTTACTGCTTCTTGAGCTGCTAGATTTAAATCTTTTATTCCATAAAAATTATAATTATTTTCTTGACTTGCGCTGTTAAAATAAGTATTAAATAGATCTTTTCCTCCTAAATTTTCTATAAAAAATTTCATTAAAATATCTGACAGTTGAATAATTGTAATAACAATTGTTGCTGAAAAAGTTATATAAAAAAGAGACATTAAAATTTTTATTATTGAAGGCCAAATTTTAACACCAGTATCAAAATTAGTTTTTTGACCAATAATTATTCCTAAACCTAAAAGAGAAGCTATAAGAATTGTTAAAAAATAACTTAAATTTCTTGCTGAAGACCAAATTTTAATTAATGTTGGATGATTGTCTATTGATGGATGAGTCATTACCCAAAAAATAAATTGTCTAGCTCTTTCTTTAGCTCTTCCTTCAATTGTTATTTGATGATCATCTGTCCAATAATGATAACGCATTGGATCGTTTTTATATTCTTGATAATTTGTTGTGCATTTTTCACCTGTGTTTTTTTGAGCATAAATTTGATCTAATTCAGGAGGACATTGATAAGCTTTTGGTATGATTTCTTGTTGTTGATTATTGTTTGATTCTTGAGCATTAATATTTTTTAAATTAAAAAACAAAATTAAAAAAATTAAAAAAAACAGAATAATTATTTTTTTCATATTTTTTATACATTTTTTAGAAAAATTAAGGTACTGCTAGCTATGGTTAAAAAAAGAAGGCCAATAATAATATTTTGATTAGTATTTTTTGTTTCACCCATCTTTGGTATGTTAGTTGGTGGTTGAGATGTTGGAGTTTGAGGATTGAATAAAGAACAAAGTTGAGTTGATCCAGCAGAAACAGCAATAATTTTAAAATTAACATAAGCAAATATTCCTGATCCATTATAAGAGGAAGATGAAGAACCGTTTATAATTAATTTTCCATTTTCAATAATTTTTGATGAAACAGCAGAAAAAGTATTTCCAGGTAAAACCGATAAAAATTCTAAATATTGAGTATCATATTTTAATCCTATACTTGTTGAAGAATAATTTTGGTTTTTTGTGTCAATATTTATTATAAATTTTACTTCTTGATCTTTTTGTAATTGTTCTGTTGGGCCGGTGATATCAAAAGTTAAAGCCAGAACTTTTGATGGTAAAAAAAAATAATTAAATAAGACAATTAAATAAAATATTATTAAAAAAATTTTTTTTAGTTTATAAATATACATATATATTAAATAATAATTGATTATTAATTATTATTTCAATAGAAAAATAACTTCCTCTTGACAAATTAGCAGATTGTATATTATACTGCTAATATATTAGCAATTAAATTATAAGTTTGCTAATTAATGAAAGGAGGTGAATAAAAATGGCCATTATTAGATTTGATCCTTTTACTCGTTCTTTTTTAAAGCCATTTTTTGCTTGGGAAGATGAAGAAGATATGCCTGAATTAACAATGACTGAAGGACTTGATGTTTATGAGGAAGATGATAAAGTGATTGTTAAAGCTGCTGTTCCTGGAGTTCCGGCTGATAAAGTTGATATTACTTTTGAAGATGGAGTTTTACGAATAAAAGGAAAAATTGAAGAGAAAAAAGAAGAAAAAGAAAAAAGAAAGGTTGTTTACCGAATGGATAGAGTTGCCTCTTTTGACTACACTACTACTTTGCCAAGAGCTATTGAAGAAAAAACTCTTGAGGCAAAAGTAGAAAATGGTGTAGTTATTGTTTCAGCAAAGATTGCTGAGGCAGCTAAACCAAAAAAAATTCCTGTTAAAACAAAATAAATATTTTTATTTTTTTCTTCCCATGCGGGAAGAATTATTTTTAAAAAATACCCGCCATTTTGGCGGGATTTTTTGTTATTGTTAAAAAACATATAATTTTGTAAAATATAAATGTTTAAAAATAATTTAAAACAACTTTTAACTTTTAATTTTTAATTTTTTTATTCCCCTGTAGCTCAATTGGTAGAGCAGGTCGCTGTTAACGACAAGGTTCCAGGTTCGAGACCTGGCGGGGGAGCCAGAAAATTAATAAAAAAAAGAAAGACAATCTCTATTTTATTATTTTAAGAAAAAATTTCTTCATACAATTTTTATCACTTAAAAACAAAACATTATTGTTTTCATATTCATCTTGAGAAGGCGGATTTTTTCTTTCTTTTATCAACTCTTGATAATCTGTTTGAGAAATTATAAAAGAGGCTAATTGAATTTTATTTTCTTTAAGCTTCTTTTCTATCTCTTTAAGATAATTTACAAATTGAATTTTTTCATTATCTAAATCTTTATTGTGTTCTAGCCCTTTAGGATCAATAAAAATTATTTTTTGAGAATTATTTTCTTTTATCCACAAGATAAAATCAGGAAAAAATCTTGACCAAGAGAGCTGAAAGCCGACTCCAGAAAGAGGATGATTTCTTAAAAGATATATCTCAAAATCTGAAAATTTATTTTTATTATCATTTAAATATTCTCTAAGTTTTAAAATGAATTGGTACTCACTTTGAACTAGTCCCTGAGGAGAAATTTTGTCGATAATTTTTGATTGACAAAGAAGAGGAAGATAGAGGGATTTTTCAAAATAAACTCTCGGTAAGATTTGATCGTCATCTTTCATTAATTGATCAATGCTTTTTACTATTTTCTTAATCTTATCAATTATGTCTTTTTCTCTTTTGTTTATTTGAATGAGATAAGTTTTTTGAGTATCTGACGAAAACAAGGGGAGTTGTTTTTCGAGTTTTCCATAGGTCATCCCTGCCGTCTCAAAAGCTCTTAAGTTTTTTTCATAGAAAAGGCTAAGGTATTTTTTTATTAATAAAATGGCAATTTCTTCCAATCTTTTGATATCTTTTTCTTCTTTGATCTCAAAAATTTCAGCGATTGATTGAATTTTATAATCGCAATGAAGAAGAACTTTTTTGAGATCATGCAATTCAAAAATTAAATTACAATAATTTTTGTTTTCTTTAAAGTTAATAATCTCCTGAAATATGCTTTGCCAATCAAGCAATTCAATTCTTTCTTGAGTAAATTTATCTTCCTTAATTTCTTCAGCTTTTATTTCTTCTTTTTCTATTCCTTCTCCTCTTTTTTTTGTTGAAAAAGACAACAATCTGGCAGTAAGATCTAAAGAAAATTTAATCTTATCATCAATGGTTAATCTTAAAATTTTTTCATCTTCGAATTTTTCTTTTGGTTTTGAGAGAATATAAAGTTCTTTCCATTTCTTTTTATGTTGAAATTGAATTGGAATCTCTATAGTTTCTAAATCTAAATCTTCTTTATTGATTGCTTCTAAAAATTTTGTTAGGTAATCAGCTTTAATTCCATAAATATTTAAAGTTTCCAAAATTTTCATCCTCAAGTTTTCACCGCTTCTTTTCAAAGACATCCCTTTACCTTTAATTCTTACCCCTCGGCCAAATAACTGAATAATCTGGGGACCTGGGCTTTTGCCTATATTAATCAAACCCATCGATGAGACTCGCCAAGTGTCCCAACCTTCGATAAATTTCTTAGCACCGATTGAAATATTTATTCTCGAACTTTCTTTTTTTATTTCATCAAACAATGAGGATGATATTGAGTCTTGATTTAAATTTATACTTTTTTGTTCTAATATTTTTCCAAGCTCGGAGACTTTTCCGATGTTTATTACTCCGAAATAGTCATTTTCACCGACCTTTAAGCCAATTTCACCTTCCGCATTTTTTATTTGATATAACGAAAGAGATCCCTTGCCTCCAAAAATTTTTTTGTATAAATCATTTAAGTCGCTAGTTTTAAAATTATTATTCTTAAGAAAAGAAAATTTTTCTTTAAAAATATCCTGATAGTTTTCGATTTTTGATTCATTTTCATAATTTAATATTTTTTCTATAGTTTTTCTAAGCCATTGTTCATCAGTAATCGTTTTCCTAAAAAGCTCGACAATCTGAATAATGTCAGAATTTTGCTCTTTACCACTTACTGTGGTTCCCACAAAAATCCAAAGCGGTTTTTCAAGATTGTAATTTTTTGCCAGAGATTGATTTTCTTCATAGACTTTTAATTGCTCGTAAAAAGATAAAAGATTAGCAACAAACATTATTTCTTTAAATTCTTCCTGAGAGGGTAGTTTTGTCTCTTTAAGATTTAAGATAGAGAAGTCTTTGCCATAGCCGTCAAGATAGAAATATTTGTAGGAGTAATCAAAAATAATTGATTTGGCGTATTCTTTGAGAATTTCCTTTTCTTTTTCGCTTAGAATCTGGCCAAAAGTTGCGCTATATTCAAAGACAAAACCATTCTTTGAAAGTTGATTTCTTAGTTTTGCCCACTTTTGTTCTTCTGAAGACTTTCCTTTGTGACCTTCATCAACAAAAACGAGATTTTTTCCTTCAAAAGAATCAACAGCCAAAGTCACTCCTTTGCCCTTTTTCTCCTCAACAAATTTAGTCATTTCAATCACCAACACCTGATTTTCATAACTTAATTTTTCACTTAAAGAATCAGCGTAAAGTTTTGCGGGGATTCCGCTTTTTTCAAGTTCTTCAAAGTGCTGTTTTGACAAACCTTCGTTTGGGGTGATAAGCAGGATGTTATCGGGGTAAAAGAGTTGATAATTTAGAAACTGATAATAATTAATATGAAGGATTAATGTCTTGCCGGAGCCGGTTGCCATCCAAAAAGCAAGTTTTTTTAAGTCTTCTTCAACGAAGTCATCAATAATGGTTATTTCCTGATCTTTTTTATAACTTCGCAGAAAGTTGTTTAGGTCATGAATAAATTCGCTTTTTTTATTTTTAAGAGAGTCTAAAACAATTTCGGAAAACAAAACAGCTAGATACTGAAAGTATTTTAATTTGAGAGAGTGTCGGTGGGAGTTAATTTTTTCTAAGTAAGATTTTATGTTTTCATCATACTGAAGAAGATCCGACTCTTTGATTTTTATTCCTTCAAGAGATCTTAGAACATTGACAAAATAACTTCGGCCATCACTGTCATAATCAGTTTGTGTATCTTTTAATTTTTCTTGTAAATCTCTAAATTCATTGACACCAAAAAGGTGAAGTAGATACTTGTTTAAAACAAGATATTTTTCTATTTTCATAATTTAAATTCTCTGATTTTTAAAGATGAATCAATAAAAATCATCGTTCCTAATGGGATTTCTTGCCAATTTTCGTAAGTTAATTTTTCTGAACAAATTAAGACTGCTTTTTCTTTTGATTCAGACTTACTTTTCATTAACTCAATCAGTTGATTTGTTTCTTTTGATTTAAATGACACTTGACCATTAGAAAAATCACGATAAAGGTAGTAAAGAGAGTAATATTCAGGATAATTAGCTGCGTCTCGGTAGCAAAAAAGATTTCTGCCGTCGGACATTATAAAGTTTAAACCAGTATAGTTGCCACATTTTTTTACGCCTTGAATTCCACTTTTTATTCCCATCAAAAAGTCTTTATGTTTTTCTATTTGTTGAATTAGTACCAAGAAGTATATTTCTGAATCAGTTTCTCCTTTAGGGGAACAATTTTCAAGATCTTTTTTAAGACAATCTTTATTAACACTTCCATTATGAGCAAAAATCCAATTTTTACATACAAAAGGATGAGCATTTATTGTTGATTTATCACCATGAGTTGCTTTTCTTACGTGAGAAATGATGATTTTTGATTTCACACTTTTTACTCTTTCAAGATTGTATTTTTCTCTTTCTCCAACTTCTTTTAATCCCTCTTTATGAATTTCTGCTTGACCGTTTTTATAATAACCAATTCCCCATCCATCAGGGTTTTCTTCAGATAATTTTTTAAATGGCTTATCAGCAAGATAAAAAGAGAAATTTATATCAACTTCTTTATTAGCAATAACTCCTAGTAATCGGCACATAATTTTATCGTTCCATTAAATTTTTAAATTCTGGTTCAATGTATCGCAGTTCATAATCTTTCGGGACTAGCACGCTTTGGCTGTTAACATAAAGGATATGTGGATACCATTCATTTTTTAATTCATCATTGATAAACTCCTTGTCCTTTTTTAATTCCTCATCACTCCAGTTTTCATCGTACTCTCGCCAGACAATGGCAATATTTTTATTGTCTTTCTCTCCAAGAATAAAAAGATATTTTCTACCGTTGATCCTTGTTTTTATTTTCTTAATTTTTATCCCTAAAAGGTAATTAAA